>CAYSLW010000037.1:0-12125 GCA_964431955.1 uncultured Candidatus Methanoperedens sp.
TGAGCGCCCGATACCTATGGGACAGCCTGTTTTTCTCCTCTTCTCTCATCTCCCCGAAAGTCGCACCATTAACTTCAAATATGGGGTCATAGCCAAAACCTGCGCTTCCACGAATCTCTTTTGCTATAACCCCAGCCACTTCCCCTGAAAAAACCAGCGCATCTACATCAGGGCGACAGTATCCGATAACGCATTTAAAAACAGCGCTCATGTTTTTTTCATCCCTCATGAGTTTAAGAATCCTCTCATTTCCAAGCGTGTCAAAAACATACGCAGAATAAGTACCCGGAAACCCTCCAAGTGCCCCAATAAAAAGTCCTGAATCATCCACCATCACTTCGCAGTTCAATTTATCCGCAGCCCACCGGGCGCCGAATTTTGCTATGGCTTCAAGGTTATCCTCCTGCAATTCAGGATACCCGCAGTTGTTTTGCTCAACCGTGATGCCAAGAGGGGAAAGAATATCATTCGCCTCTTTGACTTTATGGGCATTACCTGTCACAAAGATTATTTTTCTCATGATAATCATATAGGAGCCTGCTAGCAAATCTGCGTTCATAAACCGAGACTTCGGTTTGCGAAGTGTTGGGGTATGCTTCGCATACCCCTCGTTTGATAAAACTTTCATAAAGTTTTGCGTTTATCTGCGGTTTCATATTTTTTAGTTTTTTTCCGGGCGATTGTCTTTTTTATAAATTCCCGGTATTCAGGATTGTATTTCATCAGTATCAGCATTATCGGATAGCGAAGGAATAATATAAACGATGCAATTCCGATTGCAAAACCTATGATAAGGATTATTTTTGAGCCGAGAGGAAGGCTGTTGAAATCAAACATAGGTAAAGCTCATTTCTGGAACTCCAGACCGAACTCCTTATGCAGCACCTGAACTGCTTTTTTTGCGTGGTCTTCGCTTACTGCAAAGGAGATATTGTGCTGTGACGAGCCTTGCGAGATCATTATCACATTGACGCCTGCTTTTCCCAGCGCCCCGAAGACCCTGCCCGCAACACCTGGAGTATTTGCCATTCCTGCTCCCACTACTGCAACTACGGATATGTTCTTATCATGGGTTACTTCTTTAATTATGCCGTTCTTGAATTCTGATTTTATGGCTTTTACTGCCTTATCGAGATGCGGTTCGTCAACCACGATGGAAATGTTCGCCTCTGAAGAACCCTGGCTAATCATCACGATATTTACGCCGGCGTTTGCAAGGGTGGTGAAAACGCGTGCTGCTACGCCTATCGTGCCTACCATGCCGGCGCCGGAAATGTTAATGAGCGCGACCTTTTTAATAACCGTTACGGCTTTAACTATATCCCTGCTCTGCTTTTCATCTTTCACAACAAGGGTTCCAGGCACATCGGGATGGAATGTGTTCTTGAAACGCACAGGTATTCCGTGCCTTATTGCAGGCTCAATGGCTCTTGGATGCAGCACCTTTGCGCCGAAATACGAAAGTTCCATGGCTTCGATGTAAGAAATCACAGGTATCGGTCTTGCTTCAGGCACGATGACCGGGTCGGTTGTCATAATACCATCCACCTCTTTCCAGAGCCATATCTCGCTGGCTTTCAATGCCGCGCCGATAATCGAGGCTGAGAAATCAGAGCCACCTCTTCCGAGCGTTGTAATAATCCCTGCTTCGTTCTCTGCAATAAAACCGCAAACCACAGGGATGCTGTTATTTAACAGCGGCTCAAGCCTTTCCTTCACTAAGGAATACGTCACTTCCAGGGGCTTGGCACTGCCGTACTCGTCCGTGGTTACTATCCCAGCCTCGCCTCCTGTGAATGAGCGGGAGCTTACTCCAAGGGAGTTCAGCGAGCCGCAAAGTATTGGCGCTGCCAATCGCTCGCCGTATGATGAAATATAATCGATCGACCTGGATGTGAGCTCGCCAAGATAGCATATTCCTATGAGCGCTTTCTCAAGTTCTTCAATCCGCAGGTCAAGCTCTGCCGTTACTTTTTCTAAAATATTCCCCGTAGTCCCCGTATTTAAATACGGGGTCTGATACGTGGCATTTATGGCTTCGTGAGATGCTTTATGGTGCTGCTTCGTGAGGTCTGCGATGAATTCTTTTATTACAGAGGTTTTCCCTGTCTCCGAGGCTTCCTTGGCATTTTTTAGCAAAGCGTCAGTCACACCGCTGAGCGCAGAGGTCACAAGAACAATTTCATTTCCCTCGCCGCGGTATTTCTTTGCGAGTTCAGCCACATGCCTCATGCGGATGCCGTCGCCAACCGACGTGCCACCGAATTTCATCACGAATCTCATTGGCGCTTTCAATCGTTTGCAGGGCTATTAAAGATTATGGAAAAAAGATATATTTATCCAATGTATAATACTACCCCGATGAATAAATCAGTCCTGATGCTTATCGTATTGATATTTGCATTAACACTTCCACTTTCGGAGGGAAACCCCAGCCGCCCTCTTGAAATCACTTCGCTCACCATCGATTTTGACAAAACAGATGCAGTATTCACGGTGAATTACGACCTTGGCAAAATACCGAAAATGTATATTCTCCTTTTTGGCAGTAAAAGCATTGAGCCAAGAATAAAAGCCGTATTCCCGAATTTTGATTATGATATACTAAAAATGGACCAGGATAAAGCAATTCTCAGGGTAAAAAACATCTCCAGGCTTGAAAAGGGCTTTTATCTACATGATTCGCGCAGGCTTGGAGCCAGCGTAAACACAATAGTTGTATATACGCCAGATTCGCCGCGTCCCACAGAATATTCCAACTTCAATTCAACACCGAATAAATTCTACCGTTCATGATGCTTCTTTTTCTGGAAAACAGAAGGCAGATGAACAAGATACGTTCCGTCCTCTTTAAGCGCCATTACGATTTCGTCTCTTTCAAGCAGCGATTCAAGGTTCAACTCATACGAACCCGGGGATAATATCCTCACGGATTCAACCCTCTCTCCGATTTCTTCAGGTTTCTTTTCCACAGCCTCAGTCCCCTTATTCCCCTTATTCCCCGTATTTAAATACGGGGTCATATACGGGGTCTCGTCGGGCGGCATCGAATTTCCGAGAAGCTCATCCACCTCCTTGATAAATTTCGAGGCAGCAGGCGGAATTGCCCCGGTCTGTCCTGTTTTTCCAGCCAGTGATCCTGGTGTTATGTCCCGCACATAGAGAAACTTATTCCAGCCGCATTTCGGGCAGCCGTTCAAAATTATGGCTGCACCGTCCTTGAAAATACCCTCGCATCGTGTGCATTTATGCGGCATGTTTATGGTGTTGAGACGAGGGCGCTTATCAAATCCCTGTCCTTTTTTATGGTCTTTAACTGGGAAGCTGAACCAATGACTGTAAGCCTGGTCTTGAGGGAGGTTTTTCCCAGCAGCTTGTTCAAAAACGTATTGCTCTGTTTTACAGGATAACTCTCGATTTCAATTCCTGAGAAATCATCAGGCGTGATCTCTGTCATGGTAAGCTCTATGAGTTTTGTCTGCTCACCTGGCGTAAGCCCTTTCTCAAGCACGAGGATTTTCCCGTTTCTTACCTCGTCCAGGATTAACCGCACCTTTTCCATCGATGTCATACCATTGAGTTTATCCTCTGATATAATGTCCATCTGAATTCCTTTCATAAAGTTTTTCATAATCTAAATCACCCGAAATGTTCTGAAATCTGCTGATACAGTGCATCTATGTTCTGTCCTTCGAGAGCGGATATTGGTACAAGGGGATGCTGCGGGAAAGCGCTGTGAATCCTTGCTGGTGAGGAGTTGGGAAGGTCAATCTTGTTTGCGGCTATCAAAAGGGGAAGTTTGCGCGCCTCCATGTTGCCTATTACGACCACATTAACCTGCGTGTACGGGTCTTCCGTAGCGTCCATCACGAGTATTACGCCGTCGAGGTCATCCAGCCATTTCACAGCTTCAATCACTCCTTCGGTGGCTTCTTTGGCGCGCCGTTTTGCCTCCTCTTCTGTCAAGCCAAACGCCATGAAATCATGGAAATCTATCCTGGTTGCAAGTCCAGGGGTATCGACAATATCCAGAGTCACGGATGAGCCGTTGCATTCGATGGTCACGCCTTCGCGCCGGCGCGCCCTGCGGGTCTCATGAGGGATATGGGATACCGAGCCCATGGCATCGCCAGTCCAGTCCCTCACAATCCTGTTCGCAAGCGTGGTTTTTCCGGCGTTGGTAGGACCGTATATTCCTATTCTCGCCTTCCTTTTCTTGAATAATTTTTTGAACCAGGAGAAATTCAGCCCCAGCCTTTTTATTATGCCCATAGTTATTATGCCTCAATATTTAATATAAGTTCTCTCTTTTTTAGTTTTCCCTCAAGTATCCCGCCTTTTTCTCAAAAAGGACTTCAAGGTAGTCACCTTCTTTATCGTACCATATTTTTACTTCTTTTCCCATAATATTATACCTCTTTTTATAATCTTTGCCAAAGCCAACTAATTTTTTTTCCTGTTAAAATAGTATTTCACAGTCAAATCAGCCGTAAGCCCATCGATTGACTCCTCAGCCTCGCGCAGCGCCTCTTTTATTTTAGCACTATCCAGCATCTGCTGAAGTCTCTCTCTTATCTTAATATAGCGCACATACTCCTCAACCGTGAGCTGTTTTTCATTGTCAGTCTCTATCGAAATCGAACTCATCGCCTGAGTATATGCGAAAGTAAATGCAATAAAAGAAAAAAAAAGAAAAAGAAACTATGTGATGTGAAATCTCACATCACTTTAAAGCTTTACTGACCTTCCATGAATGGGCTCTTGACGCCTGTCAAGACCGCCATCACACGCACTCTGCCTGTGAGCTGGTCATCCACTTTTGCGCCCCAGATAACTCTCTTTGTGTTGGGGACCTTGTCCATGATCAACTCGCCCGTGACAGCGACCTCTTCGAGAGTTAAGTCCTCGCCTCCCACGATGTGGATGAGCACACCATAGGTAGCGGACATGTCGGAGATGTCGAGCAGCGGAACCGCAATCGCCTGTGAGACTGCCTTTACCACCCTGTCCTCGCCGTCGCCTTCGCCTATGCCTATCGCTGATATCCCGCCGCGCTCCATGACCGCCCGAAGGTCTGCATAGTCAAGGTTTATGAGAGAGGGCTGGGTTATGGTCTCGGTTATATTCTTGACGAATGCGCCTACGAGTGCATTTGCTACAGCAAGCGCCTCTTTCAACGGCAGGTTGCCTGCGACTTCCCTTAACTTTGAGTTGTCTATCACGATTGTTGAATCGCAGCTCTCGGTCAGAGCCTTTATGGCTTCCCTTGCCTTTTCTCTTCTGAACTGCTCGATCTTGAAAGGAATCGTAACGCACGCGATCGTGAGTGCACCGACTTCCCTTGTCACTCCCGCGACTACGGGTATTGCTCCCGTACCCGTTCCTCCTCCTAAGCCGGCAACGAGGAACACGAGGTTTGTACTCTCTAACTCAGCTTTTATCTCTGCAAGGTTCTCTTTAGCTGCCTGCGCACCCATTTCCGGATATCCACCGCACCCATGTCCCTTGCATAATTTCTCACCAAGTAATATCAGCTTATCAGCCTTACTCATTGTACTCAGGTGATTCACATCAGTGTTGGCTGCGATAATTTTGCCGCCTGCCATTCCTTTTTCGTGTATCCAAGTCGTTATATTGCATCCTGCACCACCAAGCCCGACTACGGCCACAGATGGTTTTGCAGTTTTTACGAATTCTGCTAACTTTTCATTAACCATATTAATGCCTCTTTGAACCACATTATGGCTACTCAACCAAATTATGGCTAATCCTTTTACACCTTTTAAGTATATAGATATTATTGCTGAACCCTTTGGAACAAGAAAAAAGTTAGATTACATTACTTGGGTTTGGGCGGCCAATTTTTCTCCATCCAGCCTGGAATGCGCCCAGAATCAGGGGGTCCAATCATCACCCTGAGCCCTGTGGCATCTTCCACATCCCCCTGCAGGCGCGCTGCTAGACCCGGTAATATCAGGGTATTATGAGTTGTCTTTTCTTTGAATTCAAAATTGGCTTTCTGGAAGGTATCTTTAATCTTGGCTGCAGTAAGCTGCCCGCCTGCAACTGAAGCTTCTACTCCTATGCCGTCTGTATCAACAGCCGCAAGATAACAATTTATCTTGTTGGAAGAAAGGTCGCTCTCCACGGTATAATAAGTGAGGGCAAAGTTTGTGGTAACTATCACTGGCGAATCATTTGTGGGCGAGCCGACTTCGTTCACGCCAGGAGCCACTTTCACAGGGGTTCTCGGGTCTGTGTAAATCGTATCCCTGAGGTGAACCTCGGGCAGCACGGCGTATGGCTCAAGGCTGTGAAGAATCATGATGTCCCCGTACCTGACCGTGAAAATCGAGGCAAGCACCGTTTCCCAATAAGAAGCTGTCACAGTGTCCTTATAAACAAGGCATGCGTTCAGGGGAACTGCCATAATGGGGTAGGCAATATCCTTCTGCCCTTCTTTTATGCATGCGCGGCGAAGCTTTATGAACCTCTCAAACGTCTCTTTTAATTGCCCACCCTGCGGGTAGGTGCCGGGATCAAGCACAAGCTCTTTTATTCCCATCTCCTGGAATGTCACTGCGAGGGATTTGAGTTTATCCAGGTCGGGTGAAAACAGCACCACAGGAACCTTATAATTCAATGCAAGTTCTGACACTTCGCTCCAGTTTTTTTCTGTGGCTGCATACATAAGCGGGTTTTTGTCCTTTACAACTTCGAGTCCTGCCTTCAGCACTGCGGGGTCAAATGAACAGAGTATGAGTGGAAGTTTTGTTGTCTCGCTGACCTTCTTTACCACACCTGCAAACTTTATGGCATCGCCGGAAACACACCTTACAGCAACCATATCAACTTTTAAGAATTTTCCCACATAGAACTTCCGGAAATTAGTAATCTTATTTACTCTTTCCACAAGTTCTGGTTCGGGCATAGTATCCCATACGTCGTATGCAAACGCAGTGGGGTTAAAAAAGGTCAACTGGTGGCGATAAATAACGTCATCTCCTCCTATCTTCCGTGCATGTTCTCCCACGCCTATTGCGATCTCACGGATCTCGGGAGCAAGGAGCAGTTGGAGTTCTAAATATTTTTTCTTGAACTCGTCTTTAAGTAAGGGAGGGCAATCCTCCAGCTTCTTTGACCTGTCGATGAGATGGGCAGCAAAAGCCATGCAAGTCGCTTCACCGCATTCGGCGCAGTTTACCTGGGGGAGGTACTTGTAGACCTGGAGCGGGCTGTTCAACTTCATTATATCACCGCCGACACCCAGTTATCGATATTTACAGGCTCGTTTTCCTTCAAGCCGTACAATGTCTGGGTAATTTCTTTCAAAACCTGCACAGCCGTTGGATGCATCATCATGAAAAGGTCGTTCCCCGCAAGCGATAACGTCAGTCCGGTGACTATTTCCCAGATAGGTCCTCTGTATTCGCGGGGTCCCCAGTCAGAATCTTCCTTTAGAGGCGAGGAGACCATCCATGCCTCGCGTGCTCCCCATGCATTCGTTGTGCCGCTTGACATGGGGAAATTGAGTTCTGTGTCGCCCGATAGACCTGCAAGCCTTATTCTTTCCATATTGGTGTAGGCATAATCAAGCCCGTATCCCAGTGCAGCAGTTGTGGGGTCCATCAGGATATTCTCCCTCGCCACCCCGCATTGTTTCATTAACTTTCGATTTAGCTCTTTTTGTGCGTTTATCTCAAGCTGCGTCCAAGAGAGCACAACATGGTTGTATTTCTTGGCTGCTTCGGCGATTCGCGCATAATCAAGGTTTAGGCTTGCGGAAGCGAGCAGGCATCGCTCACCCTGTGCAACCTCTGCTGCTTTCTCAAGTACGGCAGGGTCTTTCTCGGGATTTCCCGAACCTCCGATTACGATTGGCACATCCACAGCCTGGAGAACCTCTTCCACTGTTTTTGCAGCTTCCTTCGGGGAGGTGTCCTTGATGTTGGGGTCGGTGCTTATAAGATGAATCGTGACCATATCCGCCCCGAAATCGCGCACGACTTTCTTTGCCCACTCGGCAGGGCTGTTGATGACATCCCCATAGTTGGATTTTACTGCCTTTGCCATGTTTATGGGCATATCAAAAACGTCCATGGTCACGTAATTGCGGTGAGGCATGGGAGAATCGAAATAATAAGGAAGTGCCCCCTCTCCGCCCAGTGTTACCGTGCTTTTGCGCGAGCCGCCGTCCGAGGAAGTAGCCCCCAGCACCACTTCCTGAATAGGCGTTTTCCATTCCTCGATTCTGCCCACACTGAATTTGGATTCGATTAATTTTGAGGGCTTCTTTGGCGCGGCTGCCTGTCCGCCGAGCAACTGCTCGACAGGATAACCCAGAATCCTGGAAATATTCATTAAGTGGAGGGCAAGCTGTGCGGTCTCATGTCCCAAGGAATAAGCCATCTGGGGATTTAGCCCCATCTGCCCGAGGTCGATTTCCACATCGCCTTCTATCTTCACTCCTTCGAGGGCTTCGATTTCGCCGCCGAAGATGCTTCCCAGTTCAGAGAGTTTGATCTTTTTCGCCATTATTACATCCCATTTAGCACTATTAATCGCCCCAGATAGGAGTGGCTGCATATATATTTTTAGATTCAAGATTTGAACTTATAGTAAAGTAAAGCGCCGAGGGGGGGAATTGAACTCCCGAGGGGCAAAGCCCCACAAGCTTTCCAGGCTTGCGCCTTAGCCGCTAGACTACCTCGGCACAGGCTTCTGAATATACCATAAGATTCTTATGCTTTTGCCTTCCACCCTTTGGGGTAGGTTCCAGGTTCCATAAGCACGCGGTCAGTGTTCGCCACAATCCCTGTAGCAGCTTTTAAGATTTCGCTGGATTTCATCTGAGCCTTACCGAATGATACCGCCTCGCCTTTCAGCGTAAAAACCGCCACTATGTCTCCCTTTTCTATTCCTGTCTCAACTGAGAGCACACCGGGTGCAGCAAGAGCAGCGCCGTGGCATACGGCGTCAACGGCATTATCTCGAATCACTATTCTTGGAAGGTGAGAAAGCCCGAATTCCATGGGACTTATAACCTTTCGCAGTAGTCCTTCATCCCCGTTTTCCTTCCACCCTATATACGCATCCTGCAGGTCATGAAGCGTGATTAAGGTCTCATCCTCACGGAAAGGACCGGATTTTGTGCGCCGCAGCTCCTGCATGTGCGCGCCTGTGCCAAGCGCCAGACCCATGTCATGGCATAATTTCCTTACATACGTCCCTGCCTCGCATCCCACTTTAAAAAGCACACCCCTATCCTCAATTTCAAGGAGCTCCAGATAATATATGGTTCTTATCCTTGTTTCCCGTTTTACTGCGGATTTAATAGACGGCTTCTGGAATATTTCACCTGTGAACTCGCTGAGAGCGTTTTTTATCCTCTTTTCAGGCACTTCGGTATGAAGCTTCATGAGGCAGACATACTCCTTCCCTGCCGTGAGAAGCGCATCCACAGCCTTTGCTGCCTCGCCAAGCATAATGGGAAGAAGCCCTGTCACATTGGGGTCAAGCGTGCCGCTGTGTCCTGCTTTTAAGTCCCCGTAAACCCCGTATTTAAATACGGGGTTTAGAATTTTCTTCACCCACGAGGTCACTTCATGACTTGTGGGTCCTGCCGGCTTATCGAGGTTTATCGCCCCTTTTTGAATGTATTCTTCTATGGGGCGCTCAGCGGGTTTTTTGCCAGACCTCTCGTCAGTCAAATCCTGTGATTTTACGAGAGTCTCTCTTTTTTTTTCAGAAGGTAACAGGTTCATAATAAAAAGTTAATTGCTTTCACTACTATTTCGCTGATTTCTTCAGGGCTCCACTTACTGGAATCTATTACTAAATCATATACCGACAGGTCATTTATGTTGATGTTATAATAGTTAAGATACCGCTCTCTTTCGCACAGTTCCCGATCTTTTGTCTCTTCCATCGCTTTTGCTACCGATTTGCTCTCCCGGCGTGCGATGCGCTCTGCCCTTACTTCCACGGGAGCTTTGAGCCAGACCTTGAGATCTGCATCCACGAGAAAACCTGACAGCCTCCCCTCAAGAATGATATTGTCCTTTTCCTCTGCAATCCTTTTCTGCTCTTCATCGAGTTTCCTGTCGATATCTTCATCTCGATTTGCCAGTAAACCGAATTCCTCAAGCGATATGCAGCGCTTTTCTGCCTGTTTCCTGAAAATATCTCCCATGGAGACCAGTTCCATCTGTAGTTGCGCAGATAACAATTTGGCTAATGTGCTTTTTCCGCTGCCTGGAGGACCGCTGACCGTGATTATCACTTACATACCGCCTATATTCAATGCTTTTCTGGTCATCTGGCTGGCGGGGATTGAACACAGGAAGTACCAGAATAGCCAGTACTGGAACGGACCGAGAAGTGCACCGGTTAATTTTTGTTCTCCCCAGAAAGGAAATACCATGGAAGCATCCGGGTTCTGGCTGATGACGAGATACATCCAGAAGAATAGCGGAATTGAGATGATGCTTATATAAAGCATGGGCTTGAACTGCTGCTTCATCATCTCCATCTGGTCTCCCATCATCTCGGCGCGCTGCGCTTCCAGTTTTTTTATTTTCTGCTTGTTATCAGATAGCTGAGCCTGTCTGAATTCTTTCTGTATGTTCTTCATTCTTTCCTGCACGCGTCTCATTAACCCCCAGTCCATGGTGTATTTCTGGATTAGTGAGGCATAAAGTCCTGTGATAGCAGCAAGGACGAAAATAATCATGTGCAGTGGGAGTAATGTCAAGAGCGGGTTTAAAAGTGTTCCCATTATATTCCCTATTTTATCCATGAAACCAGGAATTATGATAACTCCAAGCATGAGGAAGATTCCCACAAACAATACGAGCTTATTCAATGTTTTTTTAATCATAAAGCTGCGCCTCGCTTTATGAGCGACAGGGTATGCAAAGCATACCCTTCTTTTGATAAAACTTTCTTAAAGTTTTTCATATTCCTCCAATACTTTTTTTAAATCTTCAAATATCTGCGAAATGTCCTTTCCTCCGTCCAATGTCTTAAGGAGACTTTTTTTATTGTAATATTCCATCAAAGGCTGTGTTTGTTTCTTATATACAATTAACCTGTTCCTTATAGCATCAGGCTTATCATCGTCGCGCTGGTATAATTTTCCTTTGCATAAGTCGCATATCTCGTCTTTCTTGGGAGGATTAAATGCCATGTGATAACTGGCACCGCATTTGCACATCCTTCTTCCTGATAGGCGTTTTATCGATTCCTCGTCATCAACTGAGATATTAAGGACTGCATCCAGCTTTCTGTTTGATTCCGTGAGAATCATCTGTAATGCATCAGCCTGAGGTATCGTTCTGGGATAGCCGTCCAGCAGAAACCCTCTTCTGCAATCCTTTTTTGACAGCCTGTCTTTTATAATAGTTATTAAAAGTTCGTCGGGCACAAGCTCGCCTCTCGACATATATGATTTGGCTTTTACTCCAAGGCTTGTGTTATCATTTATATTTTCACGCAGCATGTCGCCTGTTGAAATGTGGGGCAGAGAATAGTATTCCTGTATTTTCTTTGCCTGCGTGCCTTTTCCTGCGCCCGGGGGACCGAGTAAAACGGTATTCATTTCAAATCGATTCCCGTAATAGTGACGTGTATATTAAAGCTTATTCAAAAATTCGCTTTTAATTATTCAAGCAATTTTTTGCCTTTTGTAAAGCCCAATATAGATGCGGATACGGTGATTAATATTATGAGTATTAATGATATGTAAATCGTAGTTACTCGTTCTACATTTTTCAAGATTAAACTGTACAGGAGATCGGCTGTCCAGATACCCACAATAAGTCCCATAAGTCCAAATACAACGGCATATACAATGTTTTTAGGTATTTCTGATAATTTCATCATTTTGGTTAAGGCATTTTGGTGTATTAAATATATCGAATGTTACAATGGTGGTGTTAACTCAAGACTAAGCTCTTTTCTGACAGGATAACAGGATGGACAGGATATACGCATCTTGTTAATCCTGTTAATCCTGTCTTATTTTTTAAGGTATAGGAAAGTATAAAAGCATATCCCCATCATGCGGCTTAATTTGAATCAGAAAAATTGATATTCTTGGCCTTCATTCTTGTGTGTGTCTCTCC
>CAYSLW010000038.1:0-12095 GCA_964431955.1 uncultured Candidatus Methanoperedens sp.
GATACCGTATGCCTGTCGCGGCGGAGTTCCTATACATTCAAAAATCAAACAGCGAACTCTGGGATTTAACCTCTTTTTTCTCCTCTTTCTTATCTTGGGGCTCTTTTTCCTGCTCCTCCTCTTCTTTGATCGGCTGCCTCTTCCCAAAACCCCCGAACAACTCCACCTCATGCTCCACCTCAGCTTCCATGAGAGCCTGCGCCTCATCGTATATCTTCTGAACCTTTTTTGTCATAGACTTTGATTCTATAAGGAATGCAATCTCTTCGGGTTCAAGTCTAAGCAAGGCTGCAACATAGGGAGCATATTCCTCATTCTTTAACGTCATCCTGAAAAAAGGCAGCAATTGGGAGCGGGTAAAACTTGCGGAGACATGGCAGTGAGCCCCTATCTTCCTTGCCGTAGAATCACGCACCTGCCTCATCCCTTTTGTGGCTCCCAGCTTTCTCCACAGCGAGGGGGGCTGGTACTTCACGAACCCGCTGTAGCGGTGAGCGCGCGCAACAATTATCCCCGCTGTCATCAGCACACCTGCATACCTCCACATGTTGTAATTCTGTCTTCTCCTCACCCTGCCAAGGAAGACAGATGCCCTCGAAAGATAACGGTATCCCTCTTCAAGGTCACTTACCTCTGTATATTCAAGCGGAAGATTTTCATCCACCCACTGGATGAAATCCTCAGGATTCTCATCGAGATTAAAAGTAGCATTATGGGCTTCGGTGATATTTGTTCCTTTAAAAATCTTTACCAGTACTTTGAAGATATTCTCTTTACTGTCCCGCTCCCCTGTGATTATCTCATTGAGTTCAATCCCGGTTTTTCCCTGGGCGGCTGCCTGCAAATCATTTATCGCGCTTCGCAGGTCTCCGTTAGCATTCCCGGCTATTTTTTCGATCACGCCCATTCCGCATTTTATCCCTTCCGCCTCCACGATTTTTTTAAGCGCGGGAATCATGGAACGCGACATCACAGAACTGAACTGGATAGGCTTGCAGGCGCTTCGAAGTCCTGCTGACATGTCATAGAGTTCATTTGCAATAAGAATTATGGGCTGGTTTGTCTTTTTAATTAGTTCGAGTACCGCCTTTTCCCCTCCCCTGTCTGCCGTGCCGTGGATATTATCGGCTTCGTCCATTATCACAAGCCGTTTGCGTGCCTCTGTAAGCGTGCTCATCTGCGAAGCAGAACCTGCTACTTTTTCAATTATCTCGGCTGTGCGCTGGTCGCTCGCGTTCATTTCGATGACCTCCCATTCCATATCATGTGCAAGGGCATGCGCTGCTGTGGTTTTACCTGTCCCTGCCCTCCCGTACAGCACAACCGCCCTCGCCTCCGGCGTGCCCTGCGTCCATGCCTGCGCCCAGAGTTTAAGTTCCTCCACAGCCTTATTATGACCCACTACCTGTGAAAGTGTCTGCGGGCGGTATTTTTCTGTCCAGTCGAGGGATTTCATATTTAATTACCTATATTGCAAGTGTTAAATACATATCTTTTCATTAGACTCGTGATGAGACTTAACGCAATCCAGCTTTTTATCAACGCATCTGTGATGATGTCCAATCTTTTCATACCCATACTTGCGCATAACCTCGGAGCCTCGGGTACGCAGATTGGTATAATAGGGGCTGTTTACGGCGCAGCGCTTTTTATTTCGACATACATATTCAGCAGGGCAGCGGATTCATATCCACCAAAGACTCTTTTGTATGCAGGTTTCATAAGTGCGACAGTTGCTTTTTTCCTTCAGGTTTTTGCGCATGACCCGCTCAGCCTTGCTATAATTCGCGCCCTTGTCGGGTTCAGTGTTGGGATATATCCCGCGGTACTTATGCTCTATGTTTACAACTTAAAACGCAGCATAGGGAAGTTCAGTTCCTTCATGCCATTGGGCTGGGCAGTTGGTAATCTAATGGCAGGGATAATTGCAGTCTATTGGCAGATTTTTACCATTTCATCAGTATTGTTCGCAGCCTCCTTTTTAATCACTTTAACACTGCCAGATACGCAAGATACAGAAGTGCGTAAAAAAAAGAAAGCCGATTATTTTTCCAGAGATATATTGAAAAAGAACTGGAATTTATATTTTGGATTTTTTCTGCGCCAGATAGGTGCCAATAACGTATGGGTAATTTTTCCTTTGTACCTTGTGAGCCTTGGAGCAAATGAATTCTGGGTTGGAATAATTTATACAATAAATCCGACTCTGCAATTTTTCATTATGAGACGGCTTGACAGATACAACACCACATCTCTCATTCATGCAGGAAATTTGCTCTCTGCGGCTGCCTTTATAGCGCTAATACCGCTGACGATATACTACCAGGCTGTTGCGGGTATGGTCCTGATCGCTTTCTCCTATTCTTGCCTGTATGTGGGTTCAATACGACAGCTTATTGAAACAAACGCGGAGAAAGGCGCAGCGGCAGGACTGCTTAATTCATCTGTTGCCTTTGCAATTATAATAGGTTCTCTTGTTGGCGGTATTATCCTTGAATATTACAGTTACAGGGCAGTTATGGCTGCGGGAGCATTTTTTGCTTTACTGGGTTATGCGGTCATGCAAATGGTTGATAGTTCCGGCAAACCTCAAAAAAGTTCCTGAGAAGGTCGTTTCCCCGCTCGGTATGCGAGACTTCCGGGTGAAACTGCACGCCGTACAGCGGTTTTATTTTATGCTTCATAGCTTCGATCTCGCAGATGCGGGAGCGGGCAAGCCTTATGAAATCCGGTGGCAGAGACCGCACCTCGTCAGCATGGGATGCCCACACCATTGTTTTAGGACCAATTCCCTTTAAAATATCGTCTTCGTCTATGATTTCTATCTCTACAGCGGCATAACCTCCCGATGCACCCGTTCTTACCTCACCGCCGTAAGCCTGCGCCATAACCTGATGACCAAGGCAGATGCCAAGTATGGGAAGGTCGAGCTCTTTTACATAAAGACTGCAATTTCCTGCCCTTTCGAGGGTAGGTCCGCCACTTAAAATAAGCCCATCGGGATCTTTTGACAATATCTCCTCTATGGAAGAAGTATTTTTCATGAGCTCCACTTCCTGGTCCAAGTCACGAACTGCGCGGTGTATCAGGTGGCAGAACTGTCCATAGTTGTTGATTACGACGAGCTTTACCATTTTATTTATCCGGAATCTCTGCCAGCTTCAATCCTGCCATTCCCATAATAGTAACAAAAATCAGCAAAGCGATACTATAGCCATAGCCTGACTTTGCAGGCATGGCAAGCTTTGCAGCAGTAATTAGAACAATAAATATCACCACAGAGCCAAGTACTATAATAATTTCAAGAGACTTTTTATTCATAAAACCACGAGTTTCGCATCTATTATACCGTCAACCACCCTAATCTCATCGAGTATCTCATCACTCACTTCGCTGTCTATGTTTAATACCATAATCGCCTCGCCTCCCCTTGTAATCCTGCCCACCTGCATCCCTGCGATATTGATGCTATTCCTTCCCAGAATCATGCAGCACGGTCCTATGATATTGGGACGGTCTTCATGCTTTACCACTATCATATAGCCAGAAGGGACTACGTCAATACGGTAGGTGTCTATCTGTACAATGCGCGGTTCCTTGCCTATGATGGAGCCGCTCACCAATTTTTCCTCGCCCTTCCTGCTTAATTTTACAGAAATCTGGCTTGGATAAGCTTCAGCGGTCTTTGATTTACTCTCGATGACCTTTATCTTGCGCTCTTTTGCAATTATAGGAGCATTTACATAATTCACGCCAGCCCCGAGTACAGGTTCGAGCAATCCTTTTAATACAGCTAGGGTTAACGGCGCCACGTCCTTATCGGCTATTTCACCGCTGTACGATACTTCAATCTTCTCATAATTGCCCATGAGCTGGGTGCACAGTTTTCCCATTTTTTCAGCCAGAGGTAGATACGGCTCGATAATCTGCATGACATCGGGTTTTACATAGGGCATGTTGATGGCATTCTTAACAGGAAGACCTTTCAAGGCGTTGACTATCTGCTCTGCAACAGAGACAGCTACGTTAATCTGGGCTTCCTCGGTTGATGCTCCCAAGTGAGGCGTAACAATAACGCGGTCAAGTTCAAGAAGCGGGCTGTCAAACGGCGGTTCCTTGATGAAAACATCGATGGCTGCACTGCTTACTATGCCGTCTTTAACCGCCTTTGCAAGTGCTTCTTCATTGATTATACCCCCTCTTGCGCAGTTAATAACCCGTGCCCCTTTCTTCATAATCGCAAATTCCCTGCTGCTGATGAGGTCTTTTGTCTCTTTGGTGAGAGGCGTATGTACCGTGATATAATCTGAGCGTTTAACTATGCCCTCAACCGTGGTAAGCTCAACGCCAAGTTCTCCTGCTCTCTCCTGCGATATGAAGGGGTCATAAGCAAGGATTTTCATCTCCATTCCCTGCGCACGTTTTGCAACCTCAGACCCAATTCTTCCAAGCCCTATAATACCGAACACTTTCCCCATCACCTCGACACCCATGAATTTCTTCCTTTCCCATTTCTTGCTTTTAAGGGAGGCGTTTGCCTGGGGGATATTCCTGGACATCGCCAGCATCAGGGCTATCGTATGCTCTGCTGCTGAAATCGTGTTGCCTTCTGGTGCATTCACAACGATTATTCCTTTTTCTGTAGCGGTATTTACATCTATGTTATCCACGCCTACGCCTGCCCTGCCTATGATTTTGAGCTTCTTTCCTGCATTAATAACATCCTTTGTTACCTGGGTCTCGCTGCGCACGATGAGGGCTTCATAGTTCCCTATGCGTTTAATCAATTCAGCAGGCGCAAGACCCGCGGCTATATCAACATCAAATTCTTTTTTTAAGATTCCGATACCCCTGTCAGATATGGGGTCGCTTACAAGTATCTTCACTGTTATCACCGGACAACGGGTTTAATTGGGCTAATAGCATTTCAGCTTTTCGTTTGAGGCTTAGATATTTCAGCCATGAAGTTAAAGAAAGGGTCATGCCAGCCGAACGACCCTTCGTATTTATCAACGCCGCCATGAGTGCGGATGGGAAAATAGCCACGATAGAGCGAAGGCAGACCAGGATCTCAGGAAGCCATGATATTGACCGCGTGGATGAACTGAGAGCCTCATCCGATGCCGTGATGGTGGGGATAGGCACCATACTTTCGGACAACCCGAGCCTTACCGTAAAATCAGAGAAGCGAAGGGAAAAGCGGCGTGCAGATGGTCGTGATGAGAATCCTGTGAGAATAGTGGTGGACAGCATGGCAAGGACGCCCCTCGATGCAGATATTTTCAAAAAAGGCGAGGGTAAAAGGATTATAGCAGTCTCGGAAAGCGCGCCCCCTGAAAAAGTAAAACAGCTTGCGAAGCGCGCGGATATCATCATTCTGGGTGAAAAAAGCGTGAACCTTAAAAAACTGCTTGAGGAATTAAAAAAGAGAGGAGTCGACCGGCTGATGGTCGAGGGGGGGGCGACTTTGAATTGGGGGTTAATATCAGCCGGGCTTGTTGATGAGATATACACATTTATCGGCAATATCATAATCGGGGGCAGAAATGCGCCCACGCTTGTGGATGGCGATGGATGCATAAGCGAATTTTGCAAGCTTCTGCTTATCTCATGCGAAAGACCGGAAGAGGGAGTTCTTGTTAAATGGAAAGTCTTGGGCACCCATGATTTAATGTTGTCAGGATAAGTTTATAAAAGGTTGGAAGCACTACCCAAGTATTTCCTTTTTGAAATTATCAAATCCAACGCGGTCAAGGCAGTCACCGAACCGCTCCCCGATATTGGTGTTCTTCTTTGACCAGTCGATTATCTTCCTGAATATGGCAATGGCTTCCTGCGGGGATTTCGCATCTGTCAATTCTACTCCGAGTTTTGGATGCTTCCCGATTTTTCCGCCCACAAATAGCCTGTAGCCTTTCCATTCCTCGGTAATAAGGTCGGTCGGGCACGCTCCTACGCAGGCGCCGCAGAAGTTGCATTTATCCCAGAGTATCTTTGCTTTATCATTTTCCATGACAATGGCTTTCTCGGGGCACATGAACGTGCACGTCCCGCAGCCTGTACAGTCGGCAGTACAGATAGCGGGTTTGAGTATCCCCATCACGCCGAGGTCGTTTTCCTGAGGTTTGGCGCAGGCGTTCGGGCATCCTGTTACTGCGAATTTTATTTTCACTGGCATGTCCTCGCCAAAAAATTCCTTATCAAGAATGCCTGCCAGACCGTAGGTATCTATGATGCCGTAATTGCATTCAAGATTTCCCGGGCAGGAAAGGATATTGCGAACGCGCGGCCCGCACGAACCCGGCGGAGTGCCGTTATCCTCAAGCTCTTTTGTGATTGCATCGAGGTTGTGGATATCCACATTGGGAATCTGCATGCCCTGGCGCGTGGTGATATGAGTATATCCTGTGCCGTATTTTTTGGCAATCCGGCTGATCCCATTAAGCTGCTCTGATGTTACATTGCCGCAGGGCATGCGCAGCCTGACCACGAACAGGTCTTTCTGGCGCTGCTTCATGTAACCTGATTTTTTTAAGAGAGCTACGTCAAGTTTTTCCAGTGTCATGGTGCACCTTGATATTCAGGATGATATTTAATTCTTGGTGACTCGAAATCTATATGCTGAGAATAGCATATTATTATTAAAAACAAAAGGGGTTTTATGGAAAATCAGATTCTCTGGCTCAACAGGAAAGAAGTGGAGTCGCTGCTTGATATGAAGGGAACGCTCAAAGCCGTGGAGGAAGCATTCAGGCAGCACGGTCTGAAGAAGGTGCAGATGCCTCCCAAGCTGTACCTTTATTTTAAAAAGCACAACGGCGACCTGCGGACAATGCCTGCGTATCTTGAAGAGCAGGACATTACCGGTGTTAAGATAGTGAACGTCCATCCTGATAATCCCAAAAAAGGCTTGCCCACGGTGATGGCGCTCGTTATCCTGAACTCAACCGAAACCGGCGCACCGATTGCGGTAATGGACGGCACATACCTGACCGATATGAGAACAGGCGCTGCTGGCGGGGTTGCAGTGAAATATCTGGCGCGCAAGAACTCTAAAACAGTGGGCTTTGTGGGAACGGGAAAACAGGCAAGGACGCAGCTTCTGGCAATAAATGAAGTGATTGATATCGATGAGGTAAAAGTTACCAGTGTTTCAGAAAAAAGTAACCTCGATTTTAAAGCTGATATGGAAAAAAGAATCAATTGCGATATCACCATTAAAAGACGTATCAAGGATGTATGCAACTGCGACATACTTGTTACAACAACGCCGTCAAGGGAACCCATTGTGATGAATAAGTGGATAGCTGAGGGCACGCACATCAACGCAATAGGGGCGGATGCGGCAGGAAAAGAAGAACTTGACCCCCTGATACTTAAACGCGCCAAAATAGTGGTGGATGATTTTCCCCAGGCTTCGCATTCAGGCGAGGTGAATGTGCCTCTGTCAAAGGGATTGCTAACGGTAAAGGATATTTTTTGCGAACTGGGCGAGGTAATTACGGGGAAGAAGAAAGCAAGAACTAAGGATTCTGACATCACTGTTTTTGATTCGACAGGGCTTGCAGTACATGATGTTGCGACTGCTGATATGGTGTACAGGAAGGCGCTTGAGAAAAAAATTGGTATGAAATTGAAGCAGTTCTAATAACAGCAAAAATTATAGCGGCTCGGATAGCTCCGAGTCGAATTTACCGCTGTTGATAGCCGCGATGGCTTCCTTGGGCTTTGAGCCCTCAAAAGTCACGCCAAGAGGAACACATGAACCCACGACCTCTTTTACCGCATTCTTCAACGACTTCGCAAGGGTATTGTTCTTCTTCATGCGCGCAATCTTTACCGCCTGTTTCACGGTAATATTGCCTACTACCTGCGTATTCGGGGTTCCTGAGCCTTTTTCGATTCCTGCTTCTTTTATTATGAGTGCCGATGTGGGCGGTGTTCCCACCTGAACCGTGAATTGTTTTTTATCATCCACTATCACTTTGACAGGAACCTGCATTCCCTTGAAAGCTGCAGTTTGTTCATTGATCTTATCTATAACTGCTTTTACATTTACGCCGAGCGGACCAAGCGATGGACCAAGCGGCGGACCCGGGGTGGCTGAACCGCCGGAAACTAGTGCTTCTATAACATTCACCATTTTTGATTTCTCCTTATATATATCCCCGTTAGTCCCCGTATTTAAATACGGGGTCTCGATACGGGGTCTTATTTCTCTTCTTCCTCTCGTCTCAATATTCTCACATTATCACCGCGAACTGTAACCGGGATGGGCACCATCGCCTCAAACAGTTCAACTGTAATCTCTTCATGAGTTGTATCAATCCTTTTCACTCTCGCTTTTTCTCCTTTGAAGGGACCTGAGATAAGTTCTACTATACTCCCTTCGGTAATACCGGTAACGGTAAGTTTTGGTATCAGGAAATGCGCAATCTCACCAAAACTGGACTGTCCTTTCACCAATGTCCTTGCATGCGGCACGTTCGCAATGACCTGATCCACTACTTCCGGTCCAGCAGCCTCGACAAGGACATATCCCTTTAACTCGTCGGGCGCGAGGACGGCATGAATTCCAAGCCTCTCCTTTTTTGCCACTTTCTCAATAAGATTCGCCACCGTTCTTTCCTGTTTCGCTGTTATCTTGACAACGTAGATGGCTGCTTCATTCTTTGCTTCATCGTTCATTTGAACCATCCCGGCATTACGGTTATTAATAAATATATGATAAACCCGATAAACCCGACTAAAAGTATACCGGCTCCAGCTACTTTTGCTATTATGGTAAATTCATCCTTTGTAGGTTTCCTTGTCAGCTTCAGCACACGCATGTATTCGCTGAATCTCAAAGGAACGCTGCCCGGTGCTTTTTTATCCTCGAACAATATCTTTCACATCCTTGATTTTAATGATAGTAATAATTTATATAAAAGCTATCCTAAAATAATAGCAGTCTATAATTCTGCTCAACGTAAAAATAGTTTTCGATTTCGCCTTATTCATATCCCATAATATTTTAACCATCCCATGCCAATATAGCAACACCATTCTTTTCATGTCAACAGATAAAATCATAATAAAGGGCGCCCGCGTCCACAACCTCAAAAACATCGACCTTGAGCTCCCAAGGAATAAGCTTATCGTGATAACAGGGCTCTCAGGTTCTGGAAAATCCTCGCTTGCATTCGATACGCTCTATGCAGAAGGGCAGCGCAGGTATGTCGAATCATTATCAGCGTATGCCCGACAGTTCCTGGGGCAGATGGACAAACCTGATGTAGAATATATCGAAGGCTTGTCGCCAGCCATCTCCATAGAACAGAAGTCCACGAGCAAGAATCCCCGCTCCACAGTGGGCACGGTCACGGAGATATATGATTATCTGCGCCTGCTCTATGCAAGGATAGGGAAGCAGCACTGCCCCAACTGCGGCAGCGAAATCGCACCGCAGACCGTGGAACAGATTGTAGAGCGGCTGATGGCACTTCCCGAAGGCACGAAGCTCCATATACTTGCTCCCCTTGCCAGGCAGAGGAAAGGGGAATACAGGCAGATGTTCGAGGAACTCGCTAAATCTGGCTTTGCCCGCGTTCGCGTGGACGACAAGATATATGAATTATCAGAGGAAATCGCTCTTAACAAGCAGCAGAAGCATGATATCGATGTTGTTGTGGACAGACTGGTAATAAAAGCAGGGATAGAAGAAAGACTTGCAGATTCGGTGGCTACGGCGCTAAAGGAAGGAGGCGGCATTGTTGTGGTGGATGTGCCCGACAGCAAAAAGTTTTTGTTCAGTGAGCATGCCGCGTGTGCAAAATGCGGGATTAGTTTTGAACCGCTTGAACCCAGCATGTTCTCTTTCAACAGCCCCATGGGTGCTTGTCCAGCCTGTCAGGGACTTGGGAACACCATGGAATTCGACCCTGACCTCGTAATACCTGATAAAAATAAATCGATCAGCGAAGGGGCTATCGAGCCGTGGAGCGATTATGGATATTACCGACAGATGCTTCAGTCTGTGGCAAAACATTACGGCTTCTCCCTTGATACCCCGTTCTCGGAACTGAACCCAGAGCATGTGCGCGTGATACTGCACGGAGGAAGCGAGCAAATCCTTTTCAGGTATGTACCCCGCGACCGCGACGGGCTCTGGGAACACTGGAGCAGTTTTCAAGGGGTGATACCTCATCTGGCAAGAAAATACCGTGAATCCCAGTCCGAAGAGGGACGGGAGAATATCCAGCAATACATGAGCATCAAACCCTGTACGGTGTGCAATGGCGAGCGGCTCAAACCTTCCAGCCTTGCGGTCACGGTTGCGGGGAAATCCATTATTGCCGCAACCCGTTTGTCCGTGAAAAAGACGAGGGAATTTCTTGATAATATCACTTTCAGCGAGAAAGAGGCGATAATATCAAAGCCCATTATGAAGGAGCTCCGGGCAAGACTTGGATTCCTTATGGATGTAGGGCTTGATTACCTCACCAATGATCGGGCGGCAGGCACACTCTCTGGCGGAGAAAGCCAGAGGATACGGCTTGCCACGCAGATAGGCTCAAGCCTTGTGGGGGTACTTTACATTCTGGATGAACCCAGTATCGGGCTCCATCAGCGGGATAACAGCAGACTTATACATATGCTGACCCAGCTTCGCGACATGGGAAACACGGTGATAGTTGTGGAGCACGATGAAGAAATGATACGGAGCGCGGATTTTATCGTGGATATGGGACCAGGAGCAGGAGTACACGGCGGGGAAGTAGTGGTAACGGGAAGCCAGGAGGATGTCATCAACTGCGAGAACTCGCTGACAGGAAAATACCTCAGCCGCAAAAAGGTGATACCAGTCCCGGCTTCGCGAAGAAAACCCAAGGGTAAAATAACAATCGTCGGGGCAGGCGAGAATAACCTCAAGCAGATAGATGTCAACATACCCCTTGGTGTGATGACCGCAGTAACGGGTGTATCCGGCTCAGGAAAGAGCACGCTGGTCAACGATGTTCTTTACAGGGCGCTGGCGCAGAAATTTTACCATGCAAAAGAAAAGCCAGGGAAGCACAGGGGCATAATAGGGTTAGAAAATATAGACAAAGTTATTATAATAGACCAGTCCCCTATCGGCAGGACGCCGCGTTCCAACCCTGCCACGTACACCGGCGTATTCACTCCTGTAAGAGACATATTTGCCAAACTCCCATCCGCGAAAGCGCGAGGCTACCTGCCTGGCAGGTTCAGTTTCAATGTCAAGGGAGGGAGATGCGAAGCATGCAAGGGTGACGGGATTATCACGATCGAGATGCATTTCCTCCCTGATGTGTATGTGCCGTGCGAGGTATGCCATGGAAACCGTTTCAACAGCGAGACCCTTGAAATCATATATAAAGACAAGAATATAGCACAGGTGCTGGACATGACGGTGGAAGAAGCGCTTGCGTTTTTTGAGAATATCCCCAAAATAAAACGCCAGCTTCAAGCGCTTTTTGATGTGGGGTTAGGATACATACGGCTGGGGCAGCCTGCAACCACTCTTTCCGGAGGAGAGGCGCAGCGCGTCAAGCTTTCCACTGAGCTGAGTAAAAGGAGTACGGGCAGGACGCTCTACATACTGGACGAACCCACGACGGGGCTTCATTTTGCGGACATACAGAAGCTGCTGGACATGCTCTCCCTGCTCGTGGATGCCGGGAACAGCGTGGTGGTGATAGAGCACAATCTGGATGTGATAAAAGTGGCTGATCACATAATAGACCTGGGTCCTGAGGGAGGGGATAACGGCGGGCGGATAATTGCAGAGGGGACGCCAGAGAAAGTGGCGAGGATTGAGGGGTCTTATACAGGTCATTATTTGAGACGGGTTCTGAATTCATCGAAGGGGAAAGTGTGACAATGGTATGTTTCGTAAATTTCCATCATTTCAAGTTTAGACAGGTCATCCAGGTGCTTTTTTGACAGGATAACAGGATGGACAGGATATACGCATCCTGTTAATCCTGTCTTATTTTTTAAGAGATAGTACCTGGCAATACCTTCGCCACCAAAGCAGTAAAAAAAGGTTACGCTCAGGCAGAATGGGATGGTCCATTGGTAGTGAAATA
>CAYSLW010000039.1:0-11792 GCA_964431955.1 uncultured Candidatus Methanoperedens sp.
CGGCTTGCGCAGTATCCACGTATGCCTGCGGGCATACGTGTCTGCGAAGTAAAGCGGCGCAACGGTTTTTGATAAAACTTTCTTAAAGTTTTTTAGACGGATTTCCACGGATAATTTTAATCCGTGTGCATCGGTGTCATCCGTGCAATCCGTGTTCCATTACAAACCTGCGTTCATTTGCGGTTAATATAGTCATCTGTGCCTTAAAAAATCTCCTACAGCCTTCCCAGTTCTTCCACATTCACGCTTTCCACGCCCTTCACTTTGCTGAAGGCTTCCTCAACCTTTTCAGTACCGCCTTCGATATCCCCGACTTTCACCACTACCATCAGGGCTTTCAGACCGAAAGCCACAGGTTGTTCAGCGAAGCTGTGCAGCCGCGCCCCTTTTGGAATTACTTTTGTCAGAGCCTCTTTGAGCGTGTTCAAATCCACATCCATACCGGAAGGCATGATTTTTATTTTAGCCGCTACTTCTCCCATTTTCTTCACGGTCCTTCGAATCCGCAGCCTGGGCACTTATAGGGATTGCTCTGATGCCTGCACGCAGCGCATCTTCCCACTTCTGCCCCGCACTGCGGGCATGGAAATCGCACATAACCGCGCTCTATGAGATTTACTCCGCATGAGATACATTTTTCAGCTTTTTCTTTTCTTGCCATAATATTCTCCTTTGGGACACCCATAGAGAATTCGCATGCTATTAAATTTAACGTAAAGAAACCTAAAGGTTAAACCTCTTTTTCCCTTTTTTATCAATCTGATGGGTCTAAAATACAATTGACATACTAAAAACAATTAGTCAAATACACGATGGTATATTAAGTTTTCCAGTCGTGCTGTTATGCATTTATTTCCATCATCTTTTAACCAAGGGGACAGGCGTCCCTGTTGAAACCACAGCAACAAATCCAGCAATTCAAGCAGCTGCAACCATAGCATCATTGGGTAATCCAGGTCATGTCCTGACGAGAAAAAAGCAGATTTATTTTATAAGCTCTCATCTTATTTTAATTTAAGACGAGACATCGCGGGATGTATATACATCTTCCACTCCTGAAAATCAGCGAAAAAAAGGCATCTGTGTTTGATTTAGAGCCAAATACACAACACCATGCTTCACCGCTATGATCCACTGCACGCAGCAAGGAATCCACCGCCAACGTGTACGCACGCCACGTAAAGGAGCGCAAGAAGACAACTACAAAAACAAGGGTGCGAACTGTATCTACAAATTACACCCCATTTCTTTATGGGCGCCTCGCAGGGGCGACTTCAAGCGCCAGCCCGCACCCTTGATTATACGAAGGTACTTGCGCAGGTTTTTGAAGGCGCCGTGGCGTGCTGTTTTGTTGGCGGTCTCCCTTACTGCGTTTCAGAGAATCATATTGATACCCATATACCAAGAGCAGAAGCAATCTGTCCTCGAACTTCATGCGACTGCGCCGTTTGACTTATTCGGCAGGGTAATAGGAAGATGCGAGGATTTTTGGAGTCGAAAGAAGGAGAGAGGATCAGAGTTGAAGCTGCATGATCTTCTCGGCTGTCCTCTCACAGCCAATTTCCCAATCTTTTATGAGAACTTTCCCGCCCCTGCATACCATACTTGCAAACCCTTGCGCTTCATTAGCTCGATCGCCAAATGCCATCACTGTGTTTGCGCTTGACCTGAGCAGCTCTTTAGCGTCTCTTCCTGTTTTTCTGGCTATAAGATCGAGCTTCTTATTGATTAGAGCTTTTTCAAAATCGAGGTCAAGCAGCACCATGAGGTCGTAAATATCCTTGAACCTCTCCCTGCCTGTATGCTCCTCGGTTGCCATGATTTTGTCAACAACCAGGTCTTCTATGCTTGCGTGGGGGAAGACAACCGCTTCTCCTGGCAGAGCTTCGTCTGTGATAAAAAATTCCACGGGCTTTACTGCCTTCTTTATTGCAGGGAGCCAGGCATGCTTGAAATTTATCTGCACCCTTATGGATTTTGCCTGGACATCAGTACCAGCCACATGCTCGTACTCCCCGAACCTGGAGGGCATCCTGTGCCTGTAGTTCAATGTGCCTGACGCTGCATCGATCGATTCAAACTCAAACATTCCATAGAAAATTCCCTGCACTTCGACAGCTGTTCCCTGCAACTTAAGCTGGCTGTTGAGGTCTTCCACCTTCCGCATCAGCGCATTGGGGTTCTGTATGGTCGTATTAAAGTCAAGGTCATTGGATGCCCGCTGCAGCGCCGGATCGATGTAGCTCTGGACGCAAGTTCCGCCCTTAAATACCAGGAACTCGCTGATAGGCATTAATCTGCGGAGAATCTCCATGTGCCAGAACATGGTCTCTACCAAATACGGAGGAATGCCGTATTTCGCCTGAAGCTTCCTGAACACATCCTGGGTAAGCTGATTCCTGTTCCAGATGAGTATCGTGGATAATAGCCTTATCTTTTCCTCGGCACTGAAAGAAATCCTCATCCCATCACCGTATTTATCGCATGCCTTACTTCTTTTTCATCTACCCATGCCTGCGCCATGCTCTTTTCCTCATCTGTTATTTTGAAGATCTCTTTGCCTGCAATCTCATTGAACTTCAACATGACCGCCATAACCTGAGGAAGATAGTTCTCTTCTTTCGCAAGCTTCTTGAGAAAAGCGATGTCCAGAGCATTATCCAGCCTGTTCTGAAGAAGGACAAGATAAGTGCCGTACAGAGTGAAAGACGTTTTCCTTGTAAGGCATTCAACGATGCCCCGCTCAACAGATGCAATCCAGACTTCTATGCCAAGAAAATCAGTTCTCACAACATCCGGCGGGATGCCCTCGCATGCATCAGTAACAATAGTTATCTCACCCGGCTCGCGAGCGACTTCATTCTCGTATACTTTTATGTTTGCAAGTTTACCAAGGGTTTTGAGGCGTGGATAGAATCTTTTGTAATGCTCCTTCAATATATTTATTGCATAGATGGGAGGATCGTAATCGATAGGCGTTATCCTCTGCCGGGCAGCAGTAAAGGCTCCGATGTAATATTTATCGCCGCATATCCTATCCACTGCTGCCAGTATGTCTTCTGGCGTTCTGAGATATTCCCCGCTTAGCAGAAGAAGGTCGCGGAGGTTGTCATAAAGAGGGAACTCATGATTTAGTACTACTCTGCTTCGTCCGTTCTTTATTTCCTTTAAGACTCCCAGAGCTATAAGCTCATCGACCTGTTCATAGGTGCTTTTGAGACCTGAGTGTGTTATTTTAGCAAGCTCGTTCCGCGTCATCGGAGAGTCTGAGACAGCGAGTACCTGAAGAAGCTTCACTTTGGTTCTCGTGCCGAAGATTAGTTCAAGCATATATCATGCATATGATCTTTTTATCTTATAAATATTGCTAATTATAGTAAACTATTAAATTATTTACTATTTTTAGTAATAAAGATACAGCTTTATTCAAATATTGACTTCAATGAACACAGCGCAGTGGTCTGAGGCTTCAGTACCAGTAAACATTTTATCAAAATTTGATTTGAATTAAGGCCATAGCACCCGAAAACTTTCAAAACATCTATATCATACAAATACAGTATTAAAATGGCATTGACAGCTAACTCACAGCGAACTTTTATAGAGTTCATACGAGTTCGTATCAGTTGGTTGTTAATATGAAAGCTAAGCTCTCCTTGGAAGACTAAAGAATTTATCCTTTAATAAGCGTCCCTGTCAAATTGCCCCGAAGTGCACTGGTTAGTCTTCCGGGGCAGTTGCCGTTGATAATCTCGCAATTCATTTCATTCTTCGCGAGAAAACGTGGAAGTTGTGCATCCACGCATGTTTCCTTCCCCATGAGTTCCGATGCCTTGAGTTCATTCTCAAGCACCCCGTTGATGTAGATTCCATCAACATCCGTGGCTTTTATAAATCTGGCTTTAAGCTGCAGCGCCACCCATGCAGCTATCGTATCAGAGGTCACTTCCCATGTATGGGGGAGTTCGTCTTTCTTTTTCAGGAGAGCGTACGGCAGGAGAATGCTTACTCCCTCACCCATTTTCAGGCTGTCAATTAGTTTTGCCTCAGTCCCGTTGCCAAGATAATAGCCATATTGTTCCATGGCAAGAACCGCCATCCAGTGAGCGGTTTCCTCCGAGGCGTTCACTTTTCGTACCGTATCTGCGAAAATCGCACCGCCTGGAACTATCAGGACTTTCTGTCCGCTTGTGTTTGAGTACTCGGTTATTTCATTCACAAGCTCCCTTGCCCTGTGAATCAGGCTTCCGCCGAGCTTTACTACTATCATGCTTTTTACTTATAAACTGCAGTATTTAAATATGTAATGACAGATATGGCTAAACAATGAGGACCATCGATTGGGATGATGAAAAAAACAGTATCATAATGATTGACCAGACCCTTCTGCCCGGGGAATACAGAGTTATTGAATGCGCTACAGTAGATTCTTTATGTGAAGCCATAAGCATGCTGCGCGTAAGGGGGGCTCCGGCTCTTGGGGCTGCCGGGGGGTTTGGTATAGCGCTCTCTGCATTCCGAAGCAACGCTTCTTCACTGGACGTTTTATTGGATGATATACAAGCAGAAGGAAAAACTATTATTGCCACAAGACCAACTGCTGTAAATCTCTCCTGGGGAGTTAAACGCGTTATCAGGGCAGCGGAAGATGCACGGAATATCAAGGAAGCATGGATGTTCGCCAAAGAGGAGGCAAAAGCAATCGCGGATGAAGACGTGGAGAAGAACATGCAGCTTGGCGAGTACGGGGCAACATTACTGGAAGACGGTGATACCGTGATGACGCACTGCAATGCAGGAAAGCTGGCGTGCGTTGACTGGGGGACTGCACTGGGTGTTATCCGCTCAGCCCGGGCGCAGGAAAAAGACATCAGGGTTATTGCATGCGAAACACGCCCCCTCAACCAGGGGAGCAGAATTACGGCGTGGGAGTTGATGGAAGATAAGATTCCCGTCACGCTAATCACGGACAGCATGTCCGGCGCTGTGATGCGAAAAGGCATGGTAGATAAAGTCATTGTTGGGGCTGACAGGATTACGCAGGACGCCGTGTTCAACAAGATAGGGACTTATACCCATTCGGTCATCGCAAAAGAGCATGGGATACCATTTTATGTGGCAGCGCCGGTTTCCACATTTGATTTTGAGCATCTTGAAGATGAAATCGAGATAGAGTTGAGAAGACCTGAGGAATTAAAGTTTTTCGGAAGCCGCCAGATTGCGCCACTGAGCGTGGAGGTTTACAATCCTGCATTCGATGCAACTCCGATGGAAAATGTTACCGCCATCATCACGGAGAACGGTATATTCCATCCTCCTTTCCTGATTAATGAAGTTAAAATCAAAATTTATAGATAAGAATTAAGTTCACAAGAATTGTATTGAGAGCATGGCTGTTTCAATAGGGCTTGCAGGAAAACCGAACTGTGGAAAATCAACGTTTTTCAAATCCGCCACATTGGCAAATGTTGAGATTGCAAATTATCCTTTCACTACCATAGACGCAAACCACGGTGTTGCTTATGTGAGAACTACCTGTCCGTGCAGGGAATTAAAACTGAACTGCGGAATTTGCAGGGATGGCGTGCGGTTTGTACCTATTGAAATGATAGATGTCGCAGGGCTTGTGCCTGACGCCCATAAAGGACGCGGGCTTGGCAATGAATTTCTTGACAACCTCCGGCAGGCGAAGGCAATTATTCATGTGATAGACGCCTCGGGCGGAACGGACATCGAAGGGAATCCTGTTCCAATGGGCTCGCACGACCCGCTCGGCGACATAGACTTCCTTGAACATGAAATAACAATGTGGATTTTCGGCATCCTGAAGCGTAACTGGGAGAGATTATCACGCAAAGTCCAGGCGGAGGGATTAAAGATCGAGGAGACAATTGCAGGGCAGCTTGAGGGCGCTGGAATTACCGATTCCCATGTAAAAACAGTGCTTACTAAACTGAAACTTCCCCGAGACAAATCCCACATGTGGACTGATGAGCAGATTGTCGAGCTTTCAGACATGCTGAGGGCTGAGAGCAAACCACTGATAATCGCTGCAAACAAGATAGATGTGGCTTCTCAGGAGAACATCGAAAAACTTGTGAAAGTCGGCGCAATACCTGTCAGCGCAGCGGCAGAGGTTGTGCTGCGGCTTGCGGACAAAGGCGGAGCGATAAAATACATACCCGGCGATTCCGACTTTGCGGAATCATCAAGTCTGTCGGAGGCGCAGAAAGAAGGACTATCTAAAATACGCGCTCTGATGAAGAAAAACGGCGGCACGGGCATCCAGAAGTGTATTGATGAAACGGTATTTAATCTCCTTGACCTTATCGTGGTATATCCTGTGGAGGATGAGAACAGGTTCACCGACAAACAGGGAAGAATACTCCCCGATGCCTTCCTGCTGAAAAAGGGAAGCACCCCGAAAGACCTGGCTTTTATGGTGCATACCGATATTGGTAAGGGGTTCCTCTATGCTGTGGATGCGCGCACAAAGATGAGGCTGGGGGAGAAGCATGAGTTGAAGAATGGGGATATCGTGAAAATAGCGGCGGTGAAGTATAGTTCTCCGCATGCCCAGCAGATACGTGCATCTAAAGCGGAGAGACCTTGATGATGCAGTACGTGCATATGTGCATATAGCGGATTGCAGGCAAGGATTATTGCTGAGAAAGGCGGTATAGACAGGATTAACAACATTGCAAAGGGAGAGCTAACCTGCGCAGATTCGGAGCTTATTTATAGAAACATGAGGATATTAGAGTACAATGCAGACGCTTATTATATGTATCGACAGGGATAATGATCTTGGGGAGAAGGCTGGTATTACAAGCCCAATAATAGGACGAGCTGCAAACCTAAACGCTGCGGTCAAACTTGCCTCAAGCGACCCTGAAGACTCGGATATTAATACCATTTTCGGCGGGATTAACGTATATGATAAATTAACAGCAGAAAAAAACGATGTGGAGATGGTCTCAATTGCAGGAGACAAGAAAGTTGGAATTATTTCGGATAAGAAAATCTCAGAACAGCTCGACAGCGTACTTGCACAGCTAAAACCCAAAAAGGCTATCCTTGTCTCAGACGGCGCAGAAGACGAATCCGTCCTCCCCCTAATCCATTCCAGGATAAAGGTAGATGCCGTACATAGGATTATCGTGAAGCAACACGAGAACCTGGAAAGCACGTACTATATAATCAAAAAGGCTTTTAACGACCCCAAAATCTCACACACCTTTTTCATGCCAATTGGTCTTGTATTCCTGATATACGCCATTTCGCTTTATTTCAACCGTCCTGAGGTCGCGGTCATGGCAATAACCGCTGCAATAGGGGTTTACATGCTCTTTCGAGGCACTGGTCTTGATGATGCGGTTGACGGCTTCAAGAAGTCTATGCTCAACTCCCTACATGGCGGAAAAATTACGTTTGTGATGTATCTTGCAGCTATAATACTGTCCCTGATCGGAACCGTGCAGGGAGGAATTGAAGTGTGGAATTATTACAATCAGGAGATACTGGTCGGGTATCTTATCATGCTTATGGGTTATGTCAATGCCTCCATATGGTGGTATGTGCTTGCCGGGGTTTTAATTAATACAGGAAAGATAATAGACATGCATCTGGCAAGAGAAAAAATAGGGAGGAACTGGTCGCATCCGTTCTTTGTGATTGCAGGTGGCATTCTCTTCTGGGCAGGCAGCACCTATATCCTGGTCATAAGCGAGGCAATTGAAGGGTTCCCCCTTGGTAGCGGGAGTCAGTTTTTGGTGGGAAGTATAACTGGCGCGGTTTTAATAGCGATTCTGGGGGCATGGATTTCAACAAAATCAGTCAGAGCGAGAGCTTTGAAGAAATAAAAACTAATCGTTTTTATGTATTTCCACGGCTTCGTCCATGGTTAATTCCCCTTTTGCAACCGCGCGTGCAAGCATCCGTGGTATGGTGGAGCGACCGTTTGAGTATTCCCGACTGTGTTCCTGTATGACCCTTACCTCACCCTGCGAAGGCTCTATGAACTGTTTTCCTACATTTTTTCCCCGAATCCTGGCGATATTTATTGCTGCTATAATATCGGATATTACCTGACCGTGCACGCCTTTTCCAAGATGTGGTGTTGTTCCTGTCTCATCCACCATTTCGACCGCAAGTCCCAGGTCGAGGATTCCGTTAATCAATTGTGAACGGATGAGCCTTGCCCCGTGCCCTATCCTGACCATGATTTTTTTATCCTTGTAATCCCGCATAATTCGTTTTATGAGCGGGCAGACTTCGCCCACGGATACGTGGTGAACCGAGATGGTTTTATTGTTTCCAAGCACAGCCATGCCGGGATATTTCCCGGGATCGATTCCGATTATTACCTGCTCAAAGTCCTCTCCGAATAACAATGAAATAGCTTTATCGAGCGTCGCCTGGGGTTTATCCGCGATTACAATCCTGTCGCGGCTGAAATCGATGTCTTCCGATTCGTCTTCGGTAGTGATGATTACCCTCACGTTCACCGGGATTGGCTGGGAGGGGGTCAAAACTATCAGGTTCAGTCTTCGAGAACGAGCTTCCTCGATAATGGAGTGATACACTGAGAAGTCGTCTGTGACAAGGGCTATGCTCTTATACCTTTAAAGCCCTCCGTTGTAGTTGTTTCTGGATTGCACTTATACACGATATTATTATTAAGGTATATTACCCTTTTCAATCCATCCATTAGGATTTATGATTCACTAATTTTAAGTACAAAAAGAAACAATAGATAAATCAATATAAGATGGTGCTTTACATGGAGCCAGAAATAATTGAGAAATATAAAAATCGTTTTTCCAGCCTTGAAGAAATATTGAGAGAGTCTAATTTCGCTGGTGCGAGTAACATTTCGACAGAAATAATAAGGGTTTCTGAATTTTTAGATATACCTGAATTAGTTTTTATCGGTGAATTTTTTGAGTCACTTTTCGATAATTTGAAAGAAATAGATATGTTATTTGATTTTGATCAAGAAATTAAGAATGAATTGAACACTAAAATTCTTTCTTCAATTAATATAATTAGAAGTAGTATTCCATTCGAAGAGCCTGCAATTAAAGCAACTTTGTTTGATAATCTAGTGAAGCTTCGAAGCGATGTTACTAAAATCCAAATTAAATATGGTACTCTAATGAAAAGGAAAAAAGAGATCCCAAGGTTAAAAGAACTTTCAAAAATCACTGAAATAATAAAATAATTTATTAAGTATGAAAACGGAATTAATAGATTTAGATAGCCCATTTCCAATCCAAAAGATAAAAAAGGAAGATTTAGGTTCTTTTGAGGAACAACAAAAGCATCTTACAGTAGGGCAATTTTTACAATTTTATGATATTGTTGATAACAACTTAACAGCTTTGCTATACGAAATTACAGAAATTAAGAAAACTATTGAATCAATAAAATCATCGAAAGAGTTAAAAACAGGATCCTTAGATCTACAAGACAAAATCTACAAAAGCTTATATGATGTGCTGGAGAGAGATTATAAAGATATTTTTGTTGCGATTACGTACGATGGTAAAATTTTGGCTTCAGATGAGAATAATGTAGGTTTGTTAAACAAACTAAAAAAACTCAATTATCCAAGTTCTCAAATATTTATTCGGAAGGTTGGGAAAAAAGCTGTAGCAGGCTGGGGTTTTGAACCGTGAGAAAAGAGTTTGCAAAGGGTAAATATCTTTCAGAGCAGGGGATGTATTTTTTAGAGGCGTTGCTACAAGTAGATAGTGTGCAGTTTAGCGTTAGGCTAGGTGTAGATACTGGATTTAATGGTGGTATTTTTTTACCAGACGATTTTTCGAAAAAATTTGAAAGTCTTGGTGTTGCAGCCTATTCAGCACCTTTAATATTAGCAGATGGCAATAGAATAGAGGCTAAAACTTATAAAATTGAAAAATATATTTCTTATATCCTTAACTTTATAAAACTCAATTGACATCCATTTCTCTAACCAACCCCTGCCCCGGAATAAATCTGCCTCTGCCTCTTTTTGCGATAATCGCATCATCTTCAAAAACTATATCCCCTCTGGAGATTGCCATTCTGGGGAACATGCCCATCATGCCGTTATAGGGCGTCCATCCAGCTTTGCTGTGCAGGTTCTCTTTCCGGATTTCCCGTGCTTCGCCTACAATTATCAGGTCAGCATCATAGCCCTTCGCAATTGCTCCTTTTTTAAGGCTGAATATCTTTGCAGGATTCTGACTTGTGACCTCGATTAGTCGCGTAAGGGTGAGAAGGTTTCGCTTAACAGCCATAAGCATGAGCGGCATCATGGTCTCAACCCCGGGAACGCCAGCAGGTGCAGTCCAGATATCGGTCATTTTTTCAGATTCAAGATGAGGCGCATGGTCTGAAGCAACAACATCGATAGCGCCGTCGTTTATGCCTTTCCAGAGGCTCTGCTGGGAATGGAAGTCGCGCAGCGGCGGGTTCATTTTCCCAAGCGTGCCGAGCCGCTTCCAGTCTTTTGTGGTGAGGAAAAGATGATGCGGCGCCACCTCGCATGTGATATTTGTATTTTCAGCTTTTGCTTTTTTTATGCTTTCAAGGCTTTCATGTGCGCTGATATGGCAGAAATGGAGCTTAGCGTTTCCGGCGAGCTTTATCGCTTTTTCAACTGCAATTTTTTCGGATAGTGCCGGACGAGACTTTGAGTAGGATTCAGGCTTAAGATTCCCTTTCAGGAGATGGACAAACTTCTTCCTTGTTTCTTCATCCTCTGCATGGATGCACGCCACTGCCCCCATGTCTCCTATGACCTCCAGAGCTTCTTTTAATGTCCTGTAATTCACATTCAGCGAGGCTGTTGATTCCGCCAAGAAAATCTCGCCGAAGGCTGTAGCGCCGAGTTCCCAGAGTTCTTTAAGGGATTTCAGGTTCTGTGTTACCCCAGCATTGATACCGTAGTCGATTATTGATTTCTTCGCCTCTTTTTTCTTTCTCCTAAAGGAATCAGTGTCTATCGTCGGAGGAATGGTATTGGGATGATCAATCACTGTGGTCACGCCGCCTGCCGCCGCAGCACATGAGCCGGTATACCAGTCTTCCTTCTTTTTCATCCCGGGGTCGCGGAAGTGAACGTGCATGTCAATTGCTCCCGGCAGCACGAGCGCGCCTTTTGCGTCGATTACCTGATTCACTTCTTCTGTACCCACTATTTTCCCGAGCTTTGATATTTTGCCATTATCCACAGCTATTTCTGCTGGCTGGATGGCGCCGCTGATAAAAATCCTGGCATTCTTGATTACAAGGTCGGGCATAATTTTTTATTAAAAAAGATGGAATAAGCCATCTATTCACCAAAAACTTCTCCTAATGTCAAAAGCTTGCCTTTTTTCTTCGTCCATAGTTAAAATTATATACTCTATACCAGACTCTACAACCCGTTTCAGGCAATCAAAGTCTTCCCTGGTTTTCTTAATTTCGCTGAAAATAAGGTTCATTTCAACATTTTCCATGAATATTACAAACTAATTAACGCCTTCAGACAATATATATCTTATTTCTTATTTCAGCTCATAATACATACGAACATAACAGGATATAATCCTGTATATTCCTAAAAACCACTGTATGCAGGCATCGTACATCGCACGGGGTATACCGTGACCTGTAATTTTTTATGAAAATAAGCGTCTGTTTTGCTTAAAATAAAATTAGAAAATAAAGAATTTTATCGAAATTGCCGCAGGCTCAACTAATTGCCATTATGGTAAGTGCCATGATGCTCTTATAGGAGAATGGATAAATTGGTGGTTAGG
>CAYSLW010000040.1:0-11677 GCA_964431955.1 uncultured Candidatus Methanoperedens sp.
CGATGTATTGAGCTTTTTTGAGCTTTTTTTGTTCACGATGTATTGAGCCATTCCACCTCAAATAACCGCACAGAAGTGCATCTGGTGGACAGGAGCCTTGGTTCACCTTTAGAATCCCATGCCGGGAGTTCTGTTATCTGATACATTCAGATCCACTCCTCTCGCAATAGACAAGGAGAAGCCGTTTACAATCTCCCTGCCCTTTTTCCTGGATTCGCTTGATAAATCCCTGTTTCTCAAGGCTCAACGTCCACTTCGATGTGCGCCGCAGGTGTTTGGGGAGATAGGAAAGCAGTACGCTTTGACGGGCTGCTGCCTGACAGAAAACACATACCCTGAAGAAAAAGCAAAGATATATGCTAATGATTAAACATGGTTGATGAAGTCCGATTAATATGACCAATTACTCCAAAAACCTCCTGATGCAGTTCATTAATCCAAAACCAGGGGATATAGAGATATGCGATGTTACGTTAAGGGATGGCGAGCAGACCCCGGGCGTGGCTTTCACCAGAGAAGAGAAAATCGCAATCGCAGAAAAACTCGACAGTATCGGCGTTGAGGTCATCGAGGCAGGATTCCCTGTGGTTTCAGAAGCTGAGGAAGCCACGGTCAGGGAGATCGCACATCTGGGTCTTGATGCCAGGGTATGCTGTCTGGCGCGTTCAGTTGCAAAGGATGTTGATGTTGCGCTTCGCTGCGATGTGGATTTCGTGAGCATATTTATCGCGACATCCGATTTACACCTTAAATACAAGTATCACAAGACGTTTGCAGAAACAGCGTCCTGCGCCCTCGATGTGCTCGATTACGCAAAAGACCACGGGCTCACGGTGCGGTTTGCGGCTGAAGATGCCACACGTACCGATATGAATGTCCTCAAGTCCATATTCAGGTCTGCGGAAGAACACGGCGCTGATTACGTGAGCATCGCGGATACCGTGGGGATACTGAATCCAAGCACAGCGTTCTATTTAGTAAATGAGATTAAGAAAACCGTAAAAACAAAAGTGTGTATCCACTGCCACAACGACCTTGGCTTGGCTGTAGCAAATACGCTAAGCGCAGCCGAGGCTGGGGCGTTTCAACTGCATACAACGGTCAACGGCATTGGCGAGAGGTGCGGGAATGCCTCACTTGAGGAGCTGCTTGTAAGCCTGCGCGTGCAGTACGGCATTGAGAGGTATGATGTGAGCCAGTTGGTGGAGCTATCAAAGCTCGTGGAACAATATTCGGGTCTTCTAATACCCAGGACAAAGCCCATTGTGGGCGCGAATGCGTTTTCGCATGAATCCGGGATACACGTGGCTGCTGTGCTTGAGGAACCCATGACTTATGAGCTGTTCGCCCCAGAGATGGTGGGTGCAAAACGTGAAATAATCATAGGGAAACATACAGGGACAAAGGCATTGAAGAGTGTTGTTGAGAAGATGGGGTATAATCTCACGTATGAGCAGATGTGCGCGCTTCTTGGTAAGGTCAAGAAATGCAGCGAAGCCAAGAAAAAGGTCTCATGCAGCAGGCTTGAAGAGTTCATAAGGGAGCTGGAGTGAGTTGTGCAAATATTTGTTGCAGGAGCGAATTCTGATATAATTCAGTTTAAATATACATGGCTAACTTCTCCTGATATGGTTTATTTACTCCCCAAATTAAATTAGGACTGTATCAATTTGATTCAAATAAACTTGTTTTTCTCATAACACTCACTGTCACCATACCATATTATGCTGCAGTGGCTCTTTCTATGCGCCGCCGCGCGCGCCAAAGAAGCACATCCTTCTTGCAAAAAATTAAATACTTTAAAAACACAATATCCTTTGTGAATTCAAAATGCTTAGTGAAACTGTAATCTCAAAAGGTTATCAGACCGTAGTACCTGCAAGAATAAGGAAAACCCATAAAATAATGCCCGGAGACGTTCTCGAATGGATAGAAAATGAAAAAGGGATACTGGTGCAGGTGAGGAAAAAAAGAACCATAAAGGATATAATCGGTATTGTAAAGACGGAAGGAGATGCGGTTGAGTCGAAGAAAAAAATCCAGAAGGGGCTTAAATGATTTTTGCCGACTCCTCATATTTTATCGCGATGGCAAGAGAGAAGGACAGGTGGCATAAGGATGCCCTGAAGCTCGCTGAAAAAATCAACGATCCACTTTTGGTCTCTGACCTTATTATCAGTGAAAGTGTCACGATGGTAGGTTCGCTGGAAGGCGGAAAAGCGGGGAAGTTGCTTTATGAATACTTCATAGACAATTGCAAAATAGAATTCATAGATAGCGAGATGCTGGCAAAAGGAATGGAGACGTTCTTAAAGTATGACGGTTCGATATCTCTTGCAGATGCGGTTTCTGTGGAAATAATGAAAGAAAACAGGATTAAAAAGATAATATCCTTTGACGGCGACTTCGATAAAGTAAGAGAAATCGAAAGGCTACATTAGCGGTTTTTTGTGTTTGCATTTCCAGCGCGCAAAGACCTTACCAGTTTTCCAAATCACGCTTCTTGATTGAAAGTATCTACGAAAACGAAATATATTTAATGTTTGAATGCCATCTTTAAATGGCGATATTAGATGTCGGAAGTGAAATATATCCAGAGCGAACTTGATAAGCATGTCTATTTCGAGTTAAAAAAAACAGCAGAAAAGAAAGGCATATCGATTAAAGAAGCAATAAAAGAGGCGGTAATAGAGTGGGTCAGGGATAAATCTGGCTTTGATAAAAAAGATCCCTTCTTCAGAATGCACACATTTTGTGCGTCTAAGGACCTTTCAGAAAAGCATAAAGAATGGGAAAGTCAAAATAAAGAAAATAATAACATCTGATTATATAATAGATGAGACACTGACCAGAATACGCTATGCTGTGGGGCATCGGGAAGCTGTTGAGCGGGGAAAGGAAGTTCTTGCATCAAAAGTCGTTGAGAAGCTTGAAGTTGGAAGAGAGATATTTGAGTTTGCATGGGAACTTTTTGAGACATATGAGGATAAGAGGTTAAGTTTTACTGACTGTACAAGTTTTGCTATAATGAAGAAAAGAGGCGTTGAGAGGGCTTTTTCTTTTGATAGGGATTTTGAGAAAATGGGCTTCATACCGCTGCCGTGATTACTGATTGAACACAAGCTCTATTTCGCTTTCTTCCTGATAACAGCCACATCACCGAGCGTGGTTCCCCTGATGAATCCGCTCCCCCTCTGATCCTGTGAAGATATTCTCTCGGTCAATTTGATATTCAACGCAGCCTCAAGTTTTTTCCTTACCGTATCCTCGGGTATAAGCTCCTCACGTTCAATCTTCCTGATAAGCGTAGCCTTCTCCATCATCTTGGAAGCAAGCGCTTCTATTGCCAATCCCCGCGCTTCCCTTGCCTTCTTGATCGCCTGAGCATAGTCCGGGATTATTTCATCCTGAAGCTTATCAAAAACATCGCGTCTTGGCTTATGGGTGACAATCACCCTTTCAGTCGGGGATATCTTTCTGGATACCGGGGTCCATTTATCGGCAGGTTTCCCATAACGTGCGCAGTTTCCACACACATCCAGAACAGAACCTTCCACGACCACCCGGATTGGCTTTCCTTTTATGTCAGCGCCGCATATTTCGCATTGCATCTCATCATCTCGGCGAAAACTCTATATACCGTCCACGCTTAAATATCATTCTATACTATGTCTGAAGCCCAGGAAAGTCAGGAAAGCCCGATAGCAATGGGAAACAACGATTTTTCCCGCTATTTGATGGACAGGATAAAAACGCTTGAGGATAGGAACAATCTCCTCAAGGAACAGGCTAATAAGATCGAACTTGAAAAGCGTTTTACCGCGAGCCAGAGCCTCAAGTACGAAAGGGAGTTAAGACAATTAAGAAGCGAACTTGATAGATTAAAGATGACTCCATTGGTTGTAGGAACTGTGGTGGATGTTCTTGATAACGGTAAAGTGATCATCAGGAGCAGCACAGGTCCTCAGTTCGTAGTCGGAGCTTCCCAGTTTATAAACGGTAGCGAGCTTATACCAGGGGCGGCGGTATCTTTGAATTGCCAGACACTTGCCGTAGTAGGAATTCTGCCTTCTTCGCGGGATCCTCTCGTGCACGGCATGGAGGTTATCGAATCCCCAAGCGTGTCGTATTCAGATATCGGCGGTCTGGATGAACAGATTCGTGAGCTTAGGGAGACCGTGGAATTGCCGCTTACCAAACCCGATGTGTTTGAACGCATCGGGATAGAGCCCCCCAAAGGTGTATTATTATATGGGGCGCCGGGAACAGGAAAAACCCTCCTTGCCAAGGCGGTGGCAAGCCAGACGAAAGCCACATTTATCAGGATCGTGGGCTCTGAACTTGTGCAGAAATATATTGGTGAGGGTGCCAGGCTTGTCCGGGACATGTTCAAAATGGCAAAAGAAAAATCCCCCAGCATTATTTTTATTGATGAGCTTGATTCCATAGGGGCAAGGCGTCTTGATACCGCCACCTCTGGAGACAGGGAAGTCCAGCGCACCTTAATGCAATTGCTTTCCGAGATGGATGGTTTTAACCCAAGAGGGAATGTCAGGATTATCGCAGCCACAAACAGACCCGACATTCTCGACATTGCCCTTCTCCGCCCTGGAAGGTTTGACCGATTCATTTCAATTCCAATGCCCAGCAAGGAAACGCGGGTAATAATTTTGAGAATCCATTCCAGAAGGATGACGCTATCAGAGGGTGTTGATTTTGACGAACTGGCTTCGCTAACAGAAGGTGCGAACGGTTCTGATCTTAAAGCAATCGTCATGGAAGCCGGCATGTTCGCTGTACGAGAAGAGCGCCACAGCGTTGGAATGGATGATTTCCGAAATGCGGTAAAAAAATTATTAATCGCTACTACAAAGCCCAATCTACATTCTGAAGGAATGTTTGCCTGATTCTAAACGAGCTAAAGCTTATGCCGCGCAAGATTAAACAAAATCATGCTCAAGATTATGGATATCGAAAGGGCATAAAAAACCGTATCTGTACTCAGACTGCTGAGTCCTTTTTCTAAGACGTAACGTATTCCCCCAATGGATGCTGTGATTATAAATGTAAAAATTGCTGATACTATTGCGCCGCCTAAAAGCGACCAGGGATAAACAGCTTTCTCTCTTTTTTTTTCAATGAATACCGAGAACAGAACGAATCCGATAGCGAATATAAACAGAATAAGATATGGTGGGATTGGGTATGACTTAATTTCTACTAAATACGATATTCCATAAGCTGTCGAAATCATAATAAAAGCCATCCCTGCCACTATCGCAAGCACCCTTACAAAGTCATTGGATTCGAGTTTGATTTCCATCCTTTCAAATCAACATATGATTAAAAGTATTTAAACAATGGCTCTCACAGGATAGCGCTTCAAATCAAATAGCAATAATTTAATAATAAAACGTATCAATATATTCCTTTAAGCCTTAAAACAGGCTATGAATATTCTGGAGACAAATATCCAATGAAACTTCCTGTCGTCCACCTGCCCGATATCCAGGCAAACCAGCCTGAGATTCCTATTACATTGACGCGCGTGGGAGTAACAGATGTTAAGAAACTTGTCGAAATAGCAAGAAAAAATAAACGCCCTATCGTACTTCTTTCCACATTTGATATTTTTGTTGATTTGCCTTCTGACAGGAAAGGCGCGAACCTCTCAAGAAATTTTGAAGCAATAGACGAGGTGCTTGAGGAAATGACTGCCTCGCCTGTATACGAGATTGAGGACTTATGTGGCGAAGTTGCAAAGCGTCTCATTAACAGGCATGAATATGCTTTAAATGCCGAAGTCATGATGAAAAGCGAATATATCGTGAAACGGGAAACTCCGCATACAAAAATAAAATGCCAGGAAGTTGTGAATATTTTTGCCGAAGCAAAAGCGATTCGAGGCAAAAACCTGACCGTAAGGAAACTCGTGGGCGCCGAAGTGCTTGGAATTACTGCATGCCCCTGCGCCCAGGAAATCATGAGGGATAAAGCAAAAAATGAACTGAAAAGCCTTGGTGTAGGAAGCGATGTGATTAAAAAATTCTTAAAACGTGTACCCATGCCTACGCATAACCAGAGGGGGCGAGGCATTATATCTATCGAAGTTCACGCCAGCAATTTTGTTTCATTGGAAAAAATAATCAATATCATAGAGAATTCCATGAGTTCGCAGATGTTTGAGCTGTTAAAAAGGTCGGATGAAGCAGCAATCGTTGAAAGGGCGCATAAGAATCCCAAATTCGTGGAGGACTGCGTACGCACCATGGCACAGAAAATCGTCAGGGAGTTTCCAGAGCTGCCCGATGATTCGGTTATCACAATCAAACAGATAAATGAGGAGAGCATCCATCGCCACAATGCATTCGCAGAACGCAAATCCACGCTGGGAGAATTGAGGCAGGAGATTAATAGTATCGGTTAGTTTTTAATAAAAGTTTTATCAACACCATTACCATAAATATAAAAACAACCACAATAATAGTGATTAAAGTGTAAATCCACGACTCTTTAAGACTGAAAACCTCTCTCCATGTAATTCTATTGATGTCTTCCCAATCCCTCTGGTAACAGGCAATAGACTCTGGCTGATACCGGCTGAATTTATCTATATAGCACGGGGGTTTGGATGTGACCTCCACTTTCGGGCACGCTGCTGCTCCACAGGTAAAACGATATTTGCATCCCAGACTGTGAGCCGGGTCTGAATAAATGTTCTGTTCCATGATTGCAAACGCTGAATTATTCGCTATATGTTAAATCTTTCGTCAGTTATAAAGATACCTCATACAAAAAAGATAAATCGCTCCAGAACGTAGAGCGCATGTGCCAAAAATCGCAATTACAGCTCTCGTGCCTCCTGAATTGATATTTGCCTGCGGGGGACAACCGTATGATGTCAATAACGTCATACCAGCCTCCAAAAAATACCCTAAAAACAAGCTGTGCGCCTGGACAGCCATCTGGCAGGAAATGCTGGTAAAAAGAGAAATAAAAATCGATTCTCTTGTTGTGGTTGCGGGCGGCGACTGCCATAATGCCCTCGTGGACGGACAGAAAGCTGCAATGAGCGGGATTCCAACTCACTTTTTCTTTTATCCTTTCGACGGAAACCATAAATATATGGAATCGCAATTGAATAACCTTTGCAGCTTTCTCGGGAACATCAAATACCCTGAAAAATTCAGGGAAATTAAGAGGCTTAAAAAAATAGGGCAGTTAATCGATAAGAAAAGAACCAGTGGGAAAATATCCTCTGCGGAAGCGTTTCGCATCTTGATTTCTTTCAGCGACCTTATGGGCGATCTGGATAAATTCAAGAGAGCTCTGGACACGCAACTGACCCCGTATTTAAATACGGGGAATATTGGCGTTAACACGGTTGCATTAATCGGCGTGCCTCCGATATACCATGATTTTCATGATGTCGCGCAGTCGCTTGATCTGCAGATAGTATTTGACGAGCTTCCGTATGAATTCGTAAGGCATACCGGAACCGATATAAATGAGGTTGCTCGGGATTACTGTGATTATACCTTTGCAAGACCGCTTGATTTCAGGATAGAATTCCTTCAAAAGGAACTGGAAAAAAGAAAAGTGGATGGCGTCATACATTATACCCAGTTCGCATGTCATCATATGCTTGAGGATGAAATACTGAGGCAGAGATTAGATTACCCTATGTTGACCATCCAGGGAGATCTGCCAGGTAAAACCCCGGAGCAGATAAAATTGCGGCTTGAAGCTTTCAGGGAGGTGCTTGAGAGGTGATAGGACTTGATGTAGGCAGCACGACTGCAAAAATGGTAAGAATAGAGGATGGGGAAATTAAGTATGAGATAACAGGGACGCACAACTGGAAAGACCTGGTAAAAGGAATGGAAAAAGAGGATATAATTTCAACAGGATATTTCCGCCGCTCGGTGCCCCATAAGGCATCGGTGACCGAAATAACCGCAGCTCAATTCGGCGTTAGCCATTATTTTCCCGAGGCGCGGGTGATTGTGGATATCGGAGGTCAGGATACAAAGGTAATCGATGTCAGAAAAAATAATTTTATAATAAACGACAAGTGCAGTGCTGGCACAGGCGCGTTCCTTGAGTTTGTGGCAAATTATTTCAAAATAGATCTAAAGGAGCTGAGCAGGCTTCATTTAAAGGCAAAACGCATTCCGGAAATCAATAATACATGCGGCGTATTCGCAGTCTCCGAGATGATTTCGCAGCTTGTGGCAGGTTATTCAAAGGAGGAGGTCATAGCAGGGATGCATTATGCTTTTGCGCGCCGCATCTCGTTTATGATACCTGATACGGAGACGATTGTCTTAATTGGGGGGACGGTTAAGAATACGGGGATGGTCTCGGCTTTGCGAGATATCCTGAAAAAGGATATACTTATACCGCCTGAGCCTCAGATTGTGAATGCGCTGGGTGCGTTGAAGTATTATTCTTAGCGTGCCATGACATCAATTTATTTACACTGTTCGGCGCTTTTGATAGAAGAGCGTTCTGGACAGGATGAACAGGATTTACAGGATTGGTGGAGCATCCAGTCCATCCTGTTAATCCTGTCTAAGTCGATTGTTTCCAGGCTGGCGCAAAAATTCAGAGTAAAAACGCTTTGCCTCCGCAACAAGCGCGGCGGTCGGGAGGAGTGGTGAAGGAGATGCGGATTACGACTTAATGTGTACTAACGACGGTTTTAAATAGGATGTACTTGAAATATAGATATCATGATTAAACAGCCTGTTATAAAAAAGGACGAAAAGACAAGCATGCTTACAAACGAACAAAGAAAGCATTTTGAAGAGAGCATGCGCCATAATCATGAGTTGTTGAAGCGTTTAGCCCAGCTCTAAGCTTAGTACTTTTTTTCTTAGCCATTTTTCTATTTCTTCGACAGTACATTCGTATTTAGCAATTTTGAGCAGTGCACTTTTCAACAAGCATTATTCTTTATAATAGTATAAACAGGTTCTCAATAAATATCAAAAAACATTAACTCTTCTTAAAAATATGCCATTGATAGCTGAAGTCATTTTGCACTGATAGGATTTCCTGTTTTTCCTGATACGCTCTCCTCCACAATCCTTATCTCATCCTCTGTCAGCCCATACAGCCTGTAAACAATCGCATCAATCAGCCCATCCGTCGCCTCAATCCTCCTCAACAGCGGCGCAAGTTTGCCCACAGAGTCTGTGTACCACTTTAGAAGATGCCTATAAGGATCAGGGTCCTTCGGGTCGTATCCTGCCTTGAGCTTCTTCTTATTCTTGACCAGCATATTAATCAGATTCTGAAACTCATGGCTATAATATTCCTGAATTGCGGTCTTATTGGATAAGTCGTCAATAGAAGCGCCTATCTCACCCTTCAGGAAGCCCAGAAAGCCCTTTATCTCCGCATTCTTCTCCTTGTTCATCTCTATCATGCGCTCCGCAAGATGCGCAAGCAAATCATGCACCGCATCGCTCTCCTCAGGCTTTGCCTCAAGGCGCGCGCCCACGAAATCCAGTAACTTTTTTATACTGTCCGGCGCCTCCGCAGAGTACAGCGCCTTTGCCTCCTCAAAGAGGGCGGCGCGGTTGGCGGGCGGGGTGGTGAAGGAGATGCGGCGGATGGGCATCATATACTGGAAAAGTTACCATTTTTCAAGCATATTTTTATATTTTTTGAACTCAGTGTATAATTCATCGATCTGGTTTTCTGCCCCTTGACCCCATCCTGAACAATCATCGCTCTGTGGATGCAAATTTATGAACTTTTTACATACATTTTTTATTGAGCTTCCTGCATCTTTTTCCCGAAAGTCTCTTTCATTTTTTGAGATTAAATTATAAATTTCCCTGCAAGTATTTACTAAATCTTTTTCTAAATCGATATGCGGTATAGATCTACACTTAAACAATTCCCAGCTTGAGCAAAAATCGGCTATCAATGACCTTACTGTATCAACGTTTTCTTTTTTGATTTCCTTTTTATCCTTCCAGCGATGATACGGCTCAGAGAGCATATCACGAATTACTTCAGAAAATGCGCTTGTAACAATTCCAGCCAGAAAAATTGCTGCGCCCAACAGCACACTGAATAAATCCATCTATTAGCATCCACAATTACTTTTTGCTGTTGATTCTTCGTCCTTAACTATTTTGAAGCCTTTAAGTTTAAGTTCGATCTGCCTGCTTATAGGTATGCCAGTCTTATCCCTTAGTTCTTCCATCTTCTTGGCTACTTCTTCATCGACCTGAACACATATCTGACGTTTTCCCATGGCATTTACCTCCAATTAATCCAATGGTAATCAATTGTATTTAATGGTATTGGATGTTTTTCCTGAAATACTCTCTTTCACGATTTTTATCTCATCTTCTGTCAGCCCATACAGCCTGTAAACTATTTGGTCAATAAGCATGTCGGTAGCCTCAATCCTCTTCAATAGCGGCGCAAGCTTACCCATAGAAGCGTTAAACTCATCCCGCAGTTTATCCTTCGGTTCGCGCCTCGTTGGGTCATAGCCTTCTTTCAGCTTTTTCTTATTCTTCGCAAGCGCGTTTGCAAACGCTTCAAAGTCATGAGCATAATACACCTTGAGCGCAGTCTTATTCGCAAGCTCCTCCACAGGCGCGCCAATCTCGCCCTCAAGCCAGCGCAGGAAGCCCTTTATCTCCGCATTCTTCTCCTTGTTCATCTCTATCATGCGCTCCGCAAGATGCGCAAGCAAATCATGCACCGCATCGCTCTCCTCAGGCTTTGCCTCAAGGCGCGCGCCCACGAAATCCAGTAACTTTTTTATACTGTCCGGCGCCTCCGCAGAGTACAGCGCCTTTGCCTCCTCAAAGAGGGCGGCGCGGTTGGCGGGCGGGGTGGTGAAGGAGATGCGGCGGATGGGCATCATATACTGGAAAAGTTACCATTTTTCAAGCATATTTTTATATTTTTTGAACTCAGTGTATAATTCATCGATCTGGTTTTCTGCCCCTTGACCCCATCCTGAACAATCATCGCTCTGTGGATGCAAATTTATGAACTTTTTACATACATTTTTTATTGAGCTTCCTGCATCTTTTTCCCGAAAGTCTCTTTCATTTTTTGAGATTAAATTATAAATTTCCCTGCAAGTATTTACTAAATCTTTTTCTAAATCGATATGCGGTATAGATCTACACTTAAACAATTCCCAGCTTGAGCAAAAATCGGCTATCAATGACCTTACTGTATCAACGTTTTCTTTTTTGATTTCCTTTTTATCCTTCCAGCGATGATACGGCTCAGAGAGCATATCACGAATTACTTCAGAAAATGCGCTTGTAACAATTCCAGCCAGAAAAATTGCTGCGCCCAACAGCACACTGAATAAATCCATCTATTAGCATCCACAATTACTTTTTGCTGTTGATTCTTCGTCCTTAACTATTTTGAAGCCTTTAAGTTTAAGTTCGATCTGCCTGCTTATAGGTATGCCAGTCTTATCCCTTAGTTCTTCCATCTTCTTGGCTACTTCTTCATCGACCTGAACACATATCTGACGTTTTCCCATGGCATTTACCTCCAATTAATCCAATGGTAATCAATTGTATTTAATGGTATTGGATGTTTTTCCTGAAATACTCTCTTTCACGATTTTTACTATAAAATAATTTGTTGTATGACCAAGAAATTGATTTTGTTCAATCAG
>CAYSLW010000041.1:0-11593 GCA_964431955.1 uncultured Candidatus Methanoperedens sp.
CCCCACTCTTCTATAAGTTTGTAAAACTTGTTATCTTTCACATCCTCGCCCCTCCCACCCCCGCCCCCACCCCGTACCTCTTCCTGTCCTTCAGCTCCTGCTTCTTCCCCTCATTCCACCCGCTGACAGCCTGTATATACCCGGTCACCCGGCTCAGATGCTCCACATTCTCGCTCTCGCAATTCGGGCACTCATCCAGCAATCCCGACGCCACATGGAAATCATCCATGCACACCGTCATATCCTTCGTGAAGGCAAAGTACCCTACCTGCGTGTTCTTCGCAACGTTCATCGCAAACTCCATCAAGCCGTGGGGGTCGGGCGCCGCCTCGCCAAGCCAGATATGCAGGATGTTGCCGCCGTCCACAATCGGGAAGAACGCCTCCTCTATTTTGATTCTCTGGGGCAGCGAGATGTCAGCCCCCGGAGGAACATGGGTGCCGTTGGTGTAATAAACAGGTAAGTCGCGCGTCTCATGGATGCGCGCCAGCGCTTCAGGCACGTTGCCTTTGATGGTGGGCTCTGCGCATTTCCTGAATTCCTTATGCAACAGGTCAGAGACTGCAAACCTCTGTGCCGTTGTTTCAGCAGGCGTTCTTGCAAGCGCAATTTCCATACCGTGCTTCTCCGAAAGTTCCTTCGCATAGAACTTCATCTCGAACATGGCACGTATTGCAAGCCTTCGAGCCTCCTCGCTCTCGTATATCTCCTTGCCTGTATGGTGCTGCACCATCTCGTTTATCCCCACGACGCCTATGGTGTACACAAGTCCCTTTGTATCGACCGCTATCTCGCCGTGGCTTAATGTAAACGGGTCCTTGGGTCTTTGCGTAACAAAAGGCATCCTGTTATTCTTGATAACGATATCCATCCATTTCTTCTTGACCTTAAAGAGCTCCACGCATTGATCCATCAGGAGTTTGAGTTCCTTAAAGAGTCCTCCATCATCCTTGTTAGCCTTGTATGCTGCGCGGGGGCAGTTCAGGCTGACAACCTGCCATGCACCCATCGAGAAATGCTTGCCGTCCCTGAAATAAAGCTTCTCCTCAAACTCGGAATCCAAATCGCGCGAAGAAGAGAAGTTGTAGGCGCAGCACTGGTAGCAGCTTATACCCTTTCCAGCGCCTCTATATTCAGGAAGCTGGTTATCAAAATAGGGCGTCCCGAATTTAGCCGCAAGTTCAAATGCCTTGGTATAAAGCTCATGGTAGCTCAAAAGTTCAGGATGTGAACGGTTGAACTCCTCATCCTCTACCATGAAATCAGGCTCGATGCTTATCTCAGGTTTGGGGAAGTTGAAAGGTTTTCCCCAGTAGTCGCCTTTTTGCATCACGTTCATCAGCGCCTCGAAAGCTAATCGCACTTCACGCTCGAATTCCCCGTATGTGCGTTTCGGCGCCTGCACGCCATCCCATATCTTTCCTTTGTAAACAACAGGCTTATCCTTCCAAAGTGTTGGAACGCCGGGGGAAAGCTGGACAGAGGAGAAAACGAGCTGTCCCCCGCGTGCCACCATCATCTGGGTCATTTCATAAACAAACATCTGCATGAGCTGCTCAATCTCTTCATAGCTCATGCCCTCAAAGTACGGCGCCAGAAATGTGAGGAAATTGTAGAATCCCTGCCCGCCTGCGAAATTGGTCTGGGCGCTGCCAAGTGCCTTCACTGCATGGAGTATCGCAACCTCGGCTTTCTTTGCAGGACCCGCAACACTTGCTTTTGTGCCGCTGCCGTCTGGCATGAGACCGTAATAAAAAAAATACCTCAAATCCCAGTCCTGGCAGAAGGCTCTCGTTCCGAGGTATTCGAGGTCGTGGATATGGATATCCCCGTTGAGATGTGCATCAGCAAGCTTAGGCGGGAGCATGAGAAGGTACTGCTCCTTGCTCATCTTATCCGCTTTCTTCTTGTGCGAGGTCTCAGCATTCTCTTGCAGGTTTGCATTGTCCTTTGCCTCAAAACCCGTGCCCATATCGATTTTGTAGGCGTCGTAAACAGGAGTTCCTACCCTTGTTGATATGTTCCGCCATTCCGTGTGCCCTCGTTCAAGAAGTATAATATTGACCAGTTCTCGTACGAGCGGACCTGAGAGGAATTTTACACCCATGTCCTTTATTCTCTTCTCGGTTTCCTTCGCTATTTCCTTGGCTTCCTCTTCTGTGATAGCTGCCTTTCCGTGGAACTGCTCGCTGAGCTTGGTTTCTTTCAAAAGCTGTTTGACAATGGTGTTTCTGTCCCAGTCCATCAGGTGACCGTCGGTTGTTCTGACCCTGGGTATAGCCGAGACCAGGGAGCCTCCAAGCGTTTTCTGGATGGTCTGGACTTTTTTTATTTTTTGATTCGCGAAGGATTGCCCTTTTTCCGCTAGAAAAACCTCTAACAGCTCCTCTTTATGCTCTTCTATAAGATTTAATATCTGAACCTCGATATATTTACCCATATTTTCAACCTCTTTTTGTGTTCGTCAGTGCTCAGGAATCGAAACCCACAGGCTCCTGGTTAATATTGCACCGCCCTACTTAACATCATTAAGGATGGATTCCAGCATACTGTGGTTGATCCTGTCCTGCGCAAATAGCTCGTTACATGTATGGAATTTATTGCCTATTTGCAGCACCGGCGCAGCCATGGTGAATACTCCATTCATGCGCAGTTCAGTAAGTGCTGCCGGGGTAGCCATATCTACCTCAGTAAACGGTATATTTTTGTTCACCAGAAACTGCTTTAGTACCCTGCAATTCGGACAGTTTCTGGTAGAATATATAAGGATGCCCATTGCTGTGTCTCCTTGTAGATCATAGCTACATTTCAAAGGGTTATAATGGTTTTTCAAACCATATCTGAATACCATTATTTATCATTTGTTATCACATATTTTACCATATTAGATATATTTGTTACCATATTATTTATCAATACAGATAACATTCAATCTGGTTAAGAAAAAATTATGTACTAAGCTGGTGTGTTACCTCCAATTTATGTTCCTGAAATTCAAAGACGGGGTTTCATCGATATTGTCCAATGCTGCGGCAAAAGCAGGATTTGAAACTGACGACATGGCTTTAAATGAGTCCCCTCATGCAGATATAGCGTCTTCGGTGTCGTTCAAGTTAGCCTCAAAATATAAGCGAAGCCCAAAAGAGATATGTGAAACTATATATAAAAACATCAAAATACCCCCTGACTCTTATATCGACCATGCAGAACTAACAGGACCGTATATCAATTTTTTTGTAAGCCGCTCCTTCCTGAACGATACTATTCTGCGTGTTTTACTTGAAAGAGAGAATTTTGGAAATCTGAATAACAAAGGGAAAGTAATTCTCGAGCATACTTCGGCAAACCCGGACGGTCCGCTGCATATAGGTCATATACGAAACTCGGTAATCGGGGATACCCTTGCAAGGATACTGAAGCGCGCAGGCTATGAGGTCGAGACGCAGTATTACATAAACGATATGGGAAGACAGATTGCGGTAGTGGTGTGGGGACTTTCGAACTTCAAGTTCGATGAGATCAAAAAGAAGGACCATGCAATCGCAGAGGTGTATATCAATGCCAATAAGTCTCTCGTGGATGAAAAAGAGCATTCTCCCGAGGTGGACGAAATCATGAAAAAATATGAGAGCAGCGACCCTGCGACCACCAAAAAATTCAAGGATGCCATAGATACTGCCATGCAAGGGATAAAAGAATCCCTGCTGCGCATGAATATCCATCATGATAAATTCATCTGGGAATCCCTGTTCGTGCGTTCGGGCGAGGTTAACAGGATGATAGAGCGAATCAAGAAAATTGAGCGTGCTGAGATAAGGGACGGAGCGCTCATGGTTGATTTGAGCGACATGGGTATTCAAAAACCCCTGGTAATCCAGCGCTCTGACGGAACCTCTCTTTATACAACCCGTGACCTTGTATATCATGAATGGAAAGCCGCGCAAAGCGACAGGATGATTGATATCCTCGGCGCTGACCACAAGCTCATCTCGTCCCAGCTCAAGGCAATGCTTCGGATTCTCGGTATAAAGGAGCCGGAAATCGTGATTTTTGAATTCGTATCGCTGCCTGAAGGTTCTATGAGCACGCGGCGCGGTGTTTTTATCTCGGCTGACGAACTTCTGGATGAGGTTGAAAAAGCCGCGTATTCCGAAGTAACTAAAAAGCGACCTGATACAGACGAGGATTTTAAAAAGAAGGTTGCAGCTTTTGTGAGCATTGGGGCTGTGAGGTACGATATTGTACGGGTATCTCCTGAAAAAGCCACTACATTTGACTGGGCAGACGCCGTTGACTTTGAAAAGCAGGGCGCGCCATTTATCCAGTACGCACATGCAAGAGCCTGCAGTATTATCAGGAATGCCCGGGAGGGGGGGATTGTGTATGAGAACTTCGATACCAATCTTCTCCTTGAGGAACAGGAAATAACACTGATAAAAAAGCTTGCCAGTTTCGAGAGTGCGATCGATAGCGGAGCTAGGGAATTAAAACCCAATCTTCTTGCCATTTATGCAAGGGAACTGGCAGATGCCTTTAACCAGTTTTACAGGTATGTGCCTGTGCTGGCAGCCGAACCTGAGTTCAGGAATGTGCGCCTTGCACTTGTTGATTGTTCCCGAATAGTGCTGGCAAATGCTCTTGATACCCTCGGGATTTTCGCCCCTGAATCCATGTAATCATAATTATTGCAATCGAAGATGCACACCGCCTAAAGCGAGGTTTCGGTTTATGAGAAAACTTTATGAAAGTTTTATGCAACAGCATACCTGAACACCGGATAAAGCGAGGTGTCGCTTTATGAGAAAACTTTATGAAAGTTTTATCAAACGACAGGTATGCAACAGCATACCTGAACACCGGATAAAGCGAGGTGTCGCTTTATGAGAATCATCTCTGTTGTAGGGTATAAAAAATCAGGGAAGACCGCATTAGTTGAGCGGTTGGTAAAGGCACTTTCGAACTACGGTTCTGTCGGGACGATAAAGCACCTGCATGAGCACACGATTAATAAACCTGATACTGATTCATGGAAACATGCCAATGCTGGCGCAGATGTCGTCGTGGCTTGTACGCCGAACGAACTTGTGAAATTCTCCCGAGACAATAATCTTATAAGCGCTTTAGACGAGCTTGCAAATGCTGGAATGGAGCTTGCTGTGGTGGAAGGTTTTAAGGACAGCAAGCTGCCAAAAATAGCGCTTGGCGAACTTCGGGCGCCCGATATTATTAAAAGATTGGATAACCCGGAAAGCGCTGATATTGAAGAACTGGTTAATATTGTCCTGAAGCAGCCTGAATATCATACCCTTGAATCACTCATCCATAAGCTCAGAAGATCAAAGGATATTGAAAAAGCAGGGGCAATAGGGACATTCACAGGAATTGTAAGAGCGATTACTGAAGGCACTCGCACCGAGTTTCTTGAATTCGAGGGTTATAATGAAGTGGCGCAGCAAAAAATAGATGAAATCTGCGCGCAGCTTAAAGAAAAAGAAGGCATCATAGACGTGCTCATGCATCACAGGACAGGAATCATCAAAGCCAGTGAGGACATCGTATATATCGTTGTGGCAGCCAGTCACAGGGAGCGGCTTTTTCCGGTGCTGCGGGAAGCGATTGAACGTTTGAAGGTCGAGGTTCCTATCTGGAAGAAAGAACACACGTTAGGGGGTGAGTGGTGGGTGCATGACAAATAGCTCAAACAAACACAAACATCTGCTCTGCTTGTATCCTTCTATCTATCTCTTCCGCATACCGCCGCTTCAAACCATCCAGCTTCTCCTGCGGCAGTTTATTCAGAATCGGGCACCGCTTATCCACAGCGTCCACATCAATAACGGGGTATAGCTCACATAACGCAGGACGGCATCTGTATATGCGGCACCGCTTCTCCTTATTCAAAAAGATGCACTGGCATTTGATCATCTTCACTGCAAAGTATATCCCGTGCTCTCCTTTTGCCTGCCTGAAATATTTTTTCGGATCAAGTACAATGTCGTATTCTTTCCTGACGTTTGTTATCAGCCTGGAAACCTCATCCTGGGTCAGGACAGCACAGTTGCGGCAGCACAGGCAATCGCAGAGTTTAATATCGCAATCCAGAGCGCCATTCTGCATTCTCATGACACCCTACCAGTTCTCAACCAGTACCTCATAATACGGCTGGGGGTGTTTGCACGCAGGACATTCTTTTGGCGCTTCCGTGCCTGGGATTCCCCGGTAAAGGCTGCAAGAAGGTTCTTTTCGGTTTTGCTTCCTTTAAAGTTCATTATCGGATTCCTCGCATTTTTTGAATTGAGTATTAAATCGTACCTTCCTGTTTTATATACTTTTCTTTGGCAAGCACCGGAAATTGTCCGTTAATTTTAAATACAATGAAGTATTTATTGGCGTTTGCGATGGGCAGGAAAATCTATTTTTAAATACACTAACCCCCACTCCCCAACCTGTCCATCGTAACTAATTACAATTTTGTACAACCAGATACTTTTAAAGCGGGGCGCGATAGCAGAAATTATGATTATTGTCTTATAGCCCCGGCATCAGCAAAACCCTGTCTCTGTCCTGTACCAGCCTCACGCTCTAATTGTTCCTGTTGAAATAAGAGCTTGAGCACGTTCTGGGCATGCTCACGCGTACGTTTTTCCATGAGCCAGGCAAGTTCCTTTTCGTCCTTTGCTTCATCCTCATGCACAAAGACCTCGATGATATGCGTATTGGTCATCAGTTGCGCCTGGATTATCCCCTGTGAAGCTTCGTGGGCGCACATCTTGTCGATAGGCTTTGAACCAGGCATGCCAAGAGCCATCACGATATCGCATCCCTTTTTCTCAATCAATATTTTACATGCCACCGGCAGGTCTTTTACTCCCGGAACTGTATAGCGTTCGATCTGCACGGATGCGCCTTTCCTGAGTTCATCGATAGCAACTTTCCCCATGTTGATGCGTGAGAATGTGGTATCTGCAATTCCGATTTTGTGCATGTTTAACATAAAAAGCTTTAAACATATATAAACCCCGTATTTAAATACGGGGTATTTGGCAAAAGATATACATGCAAGATAGTTGTATTATTCAAAAAATTAAAGGAAATATCAGGAGAACTCTATTATGAATCTTGAAAATACTTTGCTTATGATACCCGGCCCCGTGCCTGTGGCGCCAAGGATACTTCGTGCCATGTCGAAACCCATAATCGGGCACCGAGGCAAGGAATTCGGCGACATGTACAACGAATGCAGGCAAATACTACAAGAGCTTTTCGGGACAAAAAATGACATATACATCATAAGCGGTTCTGGGAGCTGCGCCATGGAAGCTGCTGTGGGGAACCTCATCGGGGAAAAAGATACACTCGTGACCATAGAGAACGGGAAGTTCGGGGAACGCTTCAGGGAGATTGGCGAGCGCTACGGCGGTGTTATGCCTGTCAAGTTCGACTGGACAAAAGGCGAATCCATTGAGTTGGATAAAGTCGAGAGCGCGCTGGCAGAGGGGGCAAAAGCCGTAACTTTGGTGCATAACGACACCTCTGTGGGCATCAAGAACCCTGCAAAAGAGGTTGGAGAATTGGCGAAAAAATACGGCGCGCTATTTATCATGGACGGCGTAACCACCATCGGTGGAGACGAAGTGCTGGTGGATAAATGGGGCGTGGATATTGCTGTTGTGGGCTCGCAAAAGTGCATAGGGGCGCCGCCGGGATTATCCGCGCTCTCGGTGAGTAAGTATGCATGGGACTCCATTGTCGAGAAGCCGCCTTATTACATGGATTTGAAGGCATACAAAAAATCTGCGAGCAAGGAGACTGCGCAGACCCCTTACACGCCTGCTATTCCGTTATTTTTCGCGCTGCACGAAGCACTGAAGATTGTAAAAGAAGAAGGGCTTCCGGCGCGCATCAGGCGTCATGCAAAATATGCGGAAGCCCTCCGCGCCGCTGCTTTTGCCATGGACATCGAGATGTTTCCGCAGTTGAACAGGTACAGCAGGTACTCAAACACGGTCACAGCCATGAAAATACCCACTGGTATAGACGACAAAAAACTTCGCGGCGGGATAAAGGAACTGGGTATACAGGTTTCAGGCGGGCAGGGACCTCTTGAAGGCAGGATCTTCAGGATCGGAAGCATGGGCAACATAAGTAAACTGGACATTTTGAGCACGGTACAGGTTATAGAGATAGTGCTTCACAGGAACGACGTGGTTAAGAAGATGGGACATGGCGTCGAGGCTGCCAGCAATGTATTGAAAGACCCCGTATTTAAATACGGGGAATAACAACAACAAGTGAATATGATTGAAAGGAAGGAAATAATCGAGGCATTGTCCGAATACCAGCTCAGTGAAATCGCAATCGGAGTACTGGCATCTCATTCTGCGTTAGACGTATGCGATGGGGCTGTGGAAGAAGGATTCAGGACTTATGCTGTGTGCGAGAAAGGACGCGAGAAGACGTACACGGAATATTTCAAGGCGCTGAGGCAGAACGGAAGACTCATGCGCGGGGTTGTGGATAGCACTGATGTTTATACAAAATTCAATGAAATACTGAAACCTGAGAATCAAAAGAAACTCAGGGATAGAAATACGATTTTCATTCCAAACCGCTCGTTCACTTCTTACTGCGGGATAGATGAAATAGAAAATGATTTCAAAGTCCCTGTGTTCGGAAGCCGAAACCTGCTTAGAAGCGAAGAGCGGGGCATCGAGCGGGATTATTACTGGCTGCTTGAAAAGGCTGGTCTTCCATACCCGGAAAAAATTGATAAACCTGAAGATATCGACAGCCTTGTCATGGTGAAGCTACCCCATGCAGTAAAGAACCTTGAGCGCGGGTTCTTCACGGCAGCATCGTTCGATGAATTCAAACAAAAATCCGGGGCACACCTTCGACAGGGAATAATCACAAGGGAGGCGCTGGCTGATGCACGAATCGAGCGATATATTATAGGGCCTGTTTTTAATCTTGATATGTTCTATTCGCCCATAGAGGAGGAAATGAGCAGGATTGAACTGCTGGGCATAGACTGGAGGTTTGAAACAAGCATAGACGGACATGTGAGACTGCCTGCGCCGCAGCAGATGACGTTAAATGAACGCCAGCATGTGCCTGAATATACGGTATGCGGGCACAATTCTGCAACGCTGCGCGAATCATTATTAGAGGATGCCTTCGAACTTGCTGAAAAATACGTCAGAGCAACGCAAAAATACTATAAACCAGGGATTATCGGTCCTTTCTGCCTCCAGACGTGCGTGGACAAAGACCTGAACTTCTATGTTTATGACGTGGCACCGCGCGTGGGCGGAGGTACAAACGTGCATGTGTCCGTGGGGCATCCTTACGGCAATACGCTCTGGCGCATGCCAATGAGCACGGGGCGAAGAATGGCGATGGAGATACGAAGGGCTATCGAGCAGGAAAGAGTGGAAGAGATTGTGACGTGAGATGGATTTGAATACATATGACATTGTCAGGTTTGAAGACGAATACGGCGAGGTATAACAATTACCACGACACTACTTTATCATATTCAAACAGCATCTCTATTATTCTGTCATATCCCACACATTCATGCCCAGTAACTCCCCTTGCCTCTGCATCCTTTGTGCAGGCGTAAGCAGTCAGGTCGGGTTTTGCGTACACTGCATCATGCAATAACAATATCGCCACCTCGTGCTCCTTGCTCTGCGCTTTTGCTATCTCAAGAGGAGTTGCATCGTTTGGATTCCGGATAATGTGCAGTATCTTCATATTAAAATGGTATCACAATGTCAGATTCTGTTATTGTTCTCACGAGCTCTTTACGTTCTGTCGGTTTCACTTTTGGATGGAGGTCATGTACTCCTCTTATTTCCATGGATGGTTTATCAGCCAGCAGGGTGCACTTCAGCATTGAAAGCGCTCCAAATTCCAGATCCAGCGGCGCAAAATTAAGCAATTCAGGTTTTGTGTGCGTTGCTGTGTAAACGCCGTCATCCATGAAAATAACCGTGACCTTATCCTCACGCAGCGTAAGACCCGCGCTCATCCTCAGCGCCTCGGCATTCCTTCGTGTATTCAATGGAAGGTTTCTTACAATCACAGTTATTTTTTTCATAATTCACCCGAACGATATGAACCTGTCAACATCGCTCGCTATGCATGCATGGTCGTACTGGCTTCCGAACAGTATCCCGTCCACTCTGCTTATTTTTCGCTGCTCGGCATTTTGCGCGCAGACCGCGATATTAACGCCTTTATTCACCAGCTCTGCGAACTCCTTTTTATGAATGTTATACACACCATCGTACATTAAAAAAATAAATACTTCATGACCCTGCTCTCTTGCAGCCTTGCTTATGGAAATAACAGTATAGGTATTCTCATTCTCAGGGCTTGTGGTCAGGAGTATTCCGAGTTTCATGCCTTGCGAATCCTTACTTTCCAGAGGTGGTCACCATTCTGCTCGATTCTAAGTACCTTATGCCCTTCGTTTTTCAGGCTGCGAGGTACGTTCTCCACAGCCGGCGCATGATCAAGTATCACAGCCAGTTCTTCCCCGCTTTCAAGTTCTTCAAGTTTGAGTTTTGTCTTTACAAGGGTATAGGGGCAAACCTCGCCCTTTAAATCAAGTTCTGTTACCATATCATCATATCCTGCAAGATTCGCCATATGTCTCTTCCTGTATCGAGGTTATCTTTGGTTCTTCCCCGCATACAGGGCAGTTCCTGTTCCATCGCATCTTAATCTCATCAAAGCTCATGTTGAGAGCATCATAGTAAATAAGCCGTCCTACAAGCAATTCCCCAATCCCTAAGAGGTATTTTACCACTTCAGTGGCTTGGATTACTCCTATTATGCCTGGCAGCACGCCGAGCACGCCTGCTTCCTGGCAGCTCGGCATCATTCCAGGTGGAGGCGCATGTTCAAAGAGACACCTGTAGCAAGGTCCCTTGTGCGGTATTATAGTGGTGACCTGTCCTTCGAACCGATATATGCTGCCATGAGATAATGGTGTATCTGTTATCACGCATGCATCGTTTACAAGATATCTTGTTGCGAAATTGTCCGAGCAGTCCACTACGATATCATATTCCTTGAAAATATCAATAACATTATTGGCATCCAGTCTCTTTTTGTACGTTTTTACCTCGATATCAGAATTGAGGTTGTTGACAAACTGTTTTGCGGATTCGACTTTTGGTTTTCCCACGTTTCCGCCGTGGATGACCTGACGCTGGAGGTTGCTAAGGTCGACAACATCATCATCGATAACGCCGAGCGTCCCCACGCCTGCAGCAGCAAGGTATTCGATTGTGGGCGAGCCAAGTCCTCCTGCGCCTATGCATAATACCTTTGAGGATAATAGTTTCTTCTGTCCTTTTCCGCCCACATCGGGCAGGATGATGTGGCGCGAGTATCTTCTTATCTGTTCTTCGCTGAATCCGCTTAGCATTGTATCACCATATTATTACTGGGAGTATTATTTGCACCCATAAAGTATTACTGCCATATATAATTTGTGGTTATTTTGAAGTTATTGCCGCATTTTAAATCCTCTGGGTACTTTGATAGACAACGGATATATTAATAATACATTTACTCA
>CAYSLW010000042.1:0-11508 GCA_964431955.1 uncultured Candidatus Methanoperedens sp.
ATTTGCCATTGCATGCATTAATAAAAAGGAGAAAAAGAAATGAATTGCAAAGTCAGCATTGTTATCGAAAAAGATGATTACGGGTATTATGCCTATTGTCCTGAACTTGAAGGCTGTCAAACTCAGGGCGATTCCTTAGATGAAATAATGGCAAACATAAAAGAAGCCATCGAACTCTATCTTGAGACATTACCACCTGATGAAAAAACGGCATACTTAAGCACGGAAATTCTAACAACTTCGTTAGAGGTAGAAGTTGGCGCCTGAGCTGCCGAAACGGCGGCGATAAAAATCACGTCTGCAAGAACCACTTCCACAGGGGTTTATAGATTATCTTCTTTCCATCGGCATCTTCCTCCCCTTCAAAATCCTCTGTTATCACCATACCCTGACTTAATTTGAATTCATTCATGGCTTTTAACAGCGATTTTAATTCTCTCTCTTTAGTTTCATAACTGCTTATATCCCAGCAAACCTGTATCAGTTCTTTTACTTTCAATCCATCTTTTACAACAAAATCCACTTCATAATTTTTCTTCCAGTAATAAATCTCAAGGTTTTCTTCCAATTGTCTTCTTTTCAACTCCATCGCAACCATATTCTCAGCAAGCCTGCCGAGGTTTTCAGAGAACCTGTACCCGATGGCATTTGATAAGCCTGCATCAATAGAATAGACCTTCCTCGGGCTGTTTTCCTGTTCTTTGACCGAGTAGGAGAATCTCTTTACGAAGAAGACGATGTTTGTAATCTCTATATAATAGGAAAATCTTCTTACTGTTTCTGTGGGAAGCTGGATAAACCTCGACATTTTATTAAAACTGATGGAGGAAGAAATATTCGTCAGATAAAACCTTGCAATAGCTCTCAGTTTATCTATTTTTTTCACTTTGGACCTTTGAACTATGTCGCGGTTTATTATATCGTCGTAGTAGCTTCTTAAGATTCTTTCCCTGAATTCACGATCTTTGTTCAGGGCGCTCTCAGGGAACCCGCCGTACTCTAAATATTCCCTCAAAAGAGTTTTTATTCTCTGGGAGTTCAAAAGGAGGTCTCTCGTATCTTTTATTTGTATATTTTCAAAATCGAGAAGCTCTCTGAAACTTAAAGGGAAAACTTCAAAATATATCTGTCTGCCCGTTAACACTGTTGCAAGCTCTTCGCTTAAAAGTTTTGATGATGAACCGGATACGGTTATAAAGGCTTCTTTTCGTTCGGTCAGGCTTCTTACAAATTTTTCCCATTTTTTGACATTTTGTATCTCGTCTAAAAATAGAAACGGCTTTCCTGAAGGTCTTATTATTTCAGTATATGCTTCATAAATCGTGTTAAGAAATGCAACATCTGCATTTTCAAATTCGGGCTCTTCGAAGTTTATGATAAGAATATTGTTTCTGTCTACGCCTTCGTCTATCAATTTCTTCGCCATTTGTTTTATTAATGTAGACTTTCCAGCCCTTCTTACGCCGACTATGGATATTATTTTATCAGTTTTAACAAATTTTAATAACCTGTCCACGTAGTTTTTTCTTAAAATCCCAGTGTCAATGTCCCTGCTCCAGAAGTTCCATCTGTTCAACACTTCTATTATTCTGCTTTTTTCCATAGTTTCTACATATGTATATGATATATTTATGATTTTTTGTCATATGTAAATTTAGAAATGCTCATTCACATCTCTTAAGATAAAAAAATTTCCCGCTATCATCACAGCCTCTTCGCGCTGAACCATTATTTATATCCACTGAGATATAAAGCACTCTGATGCTCAGATTCACAACATTGTCCGACGACGTCAGTTGTTTCGAGTGCGGCAGACCTGTCCCTTATGGAAGCCTCGAAGATCACATGATTGGTTCCCACGCTTACAGAAGATGCCCGCAGTGCAATCTGCTTTTTAATCTTTACAGGCTGGAGGAACACATTAAACGATATCACGATAAAAATGAAAAAAGGCATTTTTATATCGAATGCGAGGTCTGCGGCGCTTTAGAATCTCCAATAAAAATGGATTTGCATCTGAAAGACTGCCACGGTTACAAGCCCTGCCCGAAATGCGGAATCGTTATCGAGCCGAGGAAGCTTAACAATCACATAAAGAACTCACATTAACCTGCGCCAATGCCCCGCAATTCATTAAGCCTGTAACCTTTTGGCGGTAAATCCTTGCCAGAGGTTTGCCAAACCTCACAACCTCCTCGCATGCGGGTTCGGCACCGGCGCCGCTTCTAACAGCGCCTTCGTGTAAGCATGCTGAGGCGAGGTAAATATTTCCTCGACCTCTCCCACTTCCACAATCCTTCCAGCCTTCATTACCGCAACCCTGTCGCACAGGTACCTTACCACACCCATGTTGTGGGCGATAAAAAGTAACGATGGCTTGTGCTCGCACTTTCGCTCGGTCAGCAGGTTCAATATCTGCGCCTGGATGGAGATATCAAGCGCGCTCACAGGCTCGTCTGCTATTATTAAACTCGGGCGCAGCGCCAGTGCTCTTGCTATGCCAATCCTCTGCTTCTGCCCGCCTCTGAACAGTACCTCCCCTCCTGTGCGCATTGGCGAGGAAAGAGTTGGCGGATAAAGTTATTAAAGGTTGCAGATTATTTTGAGTGCTTAGTATGGATATTGAAGATTTAAAATTCGAAGACGGATTAATTACAGCAATAGCCCAGGATTACAAAACAGGCGAGGTGCTCATGGTTGCGTTCATGGACAGGGAAGCCCTCAGAAAGACAATCGAGACAAAGAGGGGATACTACTGGAGCAGGAGCAGGCGCAAACTCTGGAAAAAAGGGGAGAGTTCTGGCAATGAGCAGATCGTTCATGACGTATTGGTAGACTGCGATGCTGACGCCGTGCTGCTCAAGGTAGAACAAATAGGCTGCGCCTGTCATACCGGCTACAGGTCGTGTTTTTACAGGACTATCGAAGGAGAGGTAATCGGCGAGAAGTTATTTGAGCCTGATGAGGTTTATAAAAAAAATCGATAGCTTTAAATGCTTATAAATACTCCATCTTAATGGAGACTGTCATCCCAAAAGGATGCCATTGGTATAAATGAATAAAAAAATATCTGAAATCCCCCAAAAACGTTCTGTACTGACGACTGGGGGAAGAAAAGAGCCTGAAGCGATTGAATCATGGATGATCGAAGAATACTTCGTACCGTATCAAGCATCTTAATCTCAGTTAATTGGATGGAGTGACGGCATGGAAGTAATGGGAGTATGCAGCATCTGTGGGCGCCCGGGAAAGCTGTCAACCTGCATGCTGTGCGGAAGTCTTGTTTGTTCACGGTGTATTACAAGGGAAGGCGTCTGCGTTCGCTGCTCGCACGGCAGGGTCTATTCAGCTTCCAGAGCATAGAAATATCGTGAAGATACAGAATCCGTGATAGATTTTAGAAGGAGATTCTTTGCTTTTTCATCCTCCGCCACAATACCAAACACCCCGAGAGGCATTGAGATTCCTGCATGGAAAGGTCCTCCCGTCACCTCACCCCAGCCCTCGAATGCTTTCCTGAGGATATTTTTCATATTAAGTTCCATATTCTCAGACTCTGTGTATATGTGGATTTTTGTGGCATCAACGGCGAATACGAGTGCTGTCGAGACCCCTTCAATATCCAGCATATACTTGCAGACCTTGGGAATCGTATTGGGGTCTTTCACATAACCGACTGTGGTAAAAAGATAAGCTCCTTTTATCAGTTTATTGCCGATTGCACGGGATAAATCGGTGAAAGTCTCCAATCTGACAGAGGGATGCTCAAGGCTTAAGAGCAATTCCATATCCACGTATTTATGGATAAACCAGTACGCTTCCAGGTCCGCAAGCGTGAAGTTCGTTATCAATGCCTTGGTTTTGTCCCTGATAGCAAAAAGAAGGAGTGTCGCCAGTTTTTTATCTATCGCCACACCGAGTTTCTTTAAATATTCAATCATTATGCTCGATGTGGTTTCAGTGGTTCTTATATCACGGTAGGCGGCGCGTATACCTTCCGTATTGCCGAGCGTATGCCCGATTACTATTCCGGGAGTGATTTTTTTACCTGTTAATTCCGCAGGCAGCAAATCCACAAAAGCAGTAAGGTTTTGGGATTGTGAAATTTCCTCGGCTTTCGTCAGGTCGTCCAAAAGTATATTTAGAAGGGTCTTGTTCTGGATTGTGCCTGTATAGTATATGTTTGCGTCCATGTTGTAATGCTCAGCTATTCGCTTCAGCGCAAGTGAACTTGCAAGCGAATCTGAATCCGGGTTGTTCCTGGTGTAGATTGTAAGCCTCCTGCTATGTGAAAGTAATTTCTTAAAAGCCCGCTGCTTCCAGAAAGAAAAACTCTTGAACATTAGCCCTGTCTTTGTCATTATAATGGATATATTTTTGCAATTATGCTCTGTAAACACATTTCAACAAAAACCCATGAAAATATTGCAGTGCCAATGTATTTTAATACGTGTTACTTAATATAGGGATATACAGGAGGCTTTGATATAGAGGAGAACACAAATGATTCAAAACCAACCAGGGTTACATATGCTATCCTGGGCAGCGGCGGCATTGGTCTTGCCCTTGCAAAAGAGCTTGAAACCAGGAATAAGAACATTATCCTCGTAGATAATGATTCTGCAAAAGTGGAAACATTAAAAGAACAAAACCTTAATGCTTTACTGGTAGATATCGGCGATGCTGATGCTCTTGCTGAACTCGACATAAGATATATCGAGTCTATTTTCATAGTGAGTTCAGACATCGAGGCTAATAAAAAAGCCCTGTCATTCATAAAGAAGGCGGCTCCAGATGTGCAAATCGTTGCCAGAGCCCATAATTATCAACAGAAAGAAGAGATGGAAGCCGCCGGGGCTGACCTTGTTGTCCTTCCCTCAAGTCTTCCCCCCAAGGCTATTGCCTCTGCCATTATCCAGTACATAGAGAGAATCACGTCGGTAAAACTATCCCAGGAATTAAAAAAATTGATAAATACCGTCGGCGAAGGGAAACTGGCTATTGTAGTGCATGATAATCCAGACCCTGACGCAATTTCAAGCGCCATGGGCTTAAAAGAGATAGCCGGCAGCGTGGGGGTGAAAGCAGAAATACTTTATAAAGGAAAGATAGGTCATCACGAAAACAAAGCATTTGTAAACCTGCTCGATATCGAATTGGACCAGTCAAAGGACTTTTCTGCTTCTGATTATAAGAAAATCGCCCTGATAGAATGTTCATCACCCGGCGTAAATAACCTACTTCCTCCTGGCACGCAGGTAAGCATAGTGATAGATCATCACCAGCCCAATGTCGATGAAGTAAAAGCAGAATACGTAGACATCAGACCCAATATAGGCGCAACTGCCACTATAATGACAAAATATCTCCAGGAACTTGAGATACCTGTCAAAACAGCGCTTGCCACTGCTCTTTTGTACGGCATAAAAGTGGATACCGATGATTTCAGGAGAAATACAGACCCTGCGGATTTAACAGCCGCAGCATACCTTTCTCCTCTTGCAAACCATGATATATTAAGCAGAATCGAGACCCCTTCCAGGTCGATTGAAGAGATTGATATTCTAGGTGAAGCCATTAAGAGCAGGCAGGTAAAAGGGAGTTATCTCATCTCAAACGTGGGTACCATTCGCGACAGGGATGCACTGGCGCAGGCTGCTGATTACCTCCTCACCCTTGAGGGGATAACCACAACGCTTGTATTCGGGCTTGGTGAAGACAGGATATATATTTCAGGAAGGAGCAGGGATGACCGTGTCAATATAGGCAAAGTGATGCAGGATGCTTTTGGAGAGGATAAAGCAGGGGGGCATGCAACGCTTGCTGGCGCACAGATTCCCCTGGGGGTGTTCAGCGGCACGAAGGATAAACAGACGCTCCTTAAGCTCGCAGAAGAAGCTGTGGTGAAACGCTTCCTTTTGGCTGTGGGTATGCAGAAAGAGCGGGGTTAATCGTTCTTCCAGATATGATTATGTATTCCCTTTACAATTACTACCCCTTATGTTAGAGGACGAGTACCAGCTGGATTATTTCAAAGAGAATGGATTTGTGCGAAAGCTTTGCCCGAAATGCGGCAAGAACTTCTGGACACGGGATTCTGGAACTGAATTCTGCGGAGATGCGCCCTGCGTGTATTATTCATTCATAGGGGCTCCTGTATTTAAGAAAGAATACGACATATCCTCCATGCGCGAGGCATACCTGTCATTTTTCGAAAAGCACGGGCACACGCGCGTGAAGCGTTATCCTGTAATCGCACGCTGGCGGGATGACATATACCTTACCATCGCCTCCATTGCGGATTTCCAGCCCTTCGTGACATCAGGGCTTGTCCCGCCGCCGGCGAATCCCCTGACAATCTCGCAGCCGTGCATCCGACTTGATGACCTTGATGCAGTCGGCAGAAGCGGGCGCCATCTTACCACCTTTGAGATGATGGCACACCACTGCTTTAACTCGCGCGGAAACGAGATCTACTGGAAGGACAGAACAGTGGAATTATGCGATACCCTTCTATCTGAACTTGGATGCGACCTGAATGCGGTTACGTATAAGGAATCGCCCTGGGCAGGCGGGGGAAACGCGGGTCCCAGCGTTGAAGTGCTCGTCGGGGGTCTTGAGCTGGCGACGCTTGTCTTCATGGACTTAAAGCAGAGAGGGGGCGGTTCGATAGAAATCAAGGGCGAAACTTATGATAAGATGGATAATTATATTGTGGACACGGGCTACGGCTTGGAGAGGTTTGTCTGGGCGACAATCGGTTCACCCACAATATATGACGCTGCATTCCCGAAGGTGGTTTCAGAACTTATGGACCTTGCAGGAATAGAGCACTCGATTGAGAATCCTGAATATGCGAATATATTCTCACAGAATGCAAGGTTCGCAGGCGTGATGGAGATTCATGGGGAGGCAAATCTTCTCCTGTTGAGAAAGATGGTGGCGGAAAGCATTGGTACTACGGTTGAAAAACTTCAAAATATCATGGAGCCGGTGGAGGCGGTCTATGCTATCGCAGACCACTCCCGCTGCCTTGCGTTCATGTTCGGCGACGGTATCATTCCTTCCAACGTGAAAGCAGGATATCTCGCTCGTTTAGTACTGCGAAGAACGCTTCATAAGATGTCTGACCTGGAAATAAGAGTACCCCTTATCGAGATTATAGAGATGCAGATAAAGAACTTCCCCGAATATCCTGAGTTTCGGGAACGCCTTGATACCATTCGTGAAATCGTTACGCTTGAACAGGAAAAATACGCAGATACGATAGAGCGCGGGACAAAACTGGTCAGGAAGACGGCGCAGCATTTCAAGGAGAAAAAACAGAAAATTCCGCTTGGCGAATTGATACAGTTGTACGATACGCACGGCATCCCGCCAGAGATTGCTCGCGGGGTGGCAAAAGAAGCTGGCGTAGAGGTGGAATTACCTGACACATTCTATTCGCTTGTGGCGAAAAAACACAGTAAAGCGCAAGAGGAGGAAAGGGAAGCTCTGCCTATGGGTATTCCGCCAACGCGCAAGTTGTATTATGACTCCCCTCCGCAGTCCGAGTTTGAGGCACATGTACTTTCGGTTATTGATAACAAAATAATCCTTGATCAGACGCTATTTTACCCTGAAGGGGGAGGACAGCCTGCTGACCATGGCACTTTATCTGTGAATGATTATATTGCGAATGTGGTAGATGCGGAAATCATTAACGGTGTTATAATCCATGAGACCGACTCTGATTTCGGTTTTAAGAAAGGTGATATTGTAAAAGGGAAGATTGATTGGGAGCGGCGGATGGCGCATGCCCGCCACCATACTGCAACGCATATAGTGAACGAGGCTGCCAAAAGAGTTCTCGGAAGCCATATCTGGCAGACCGGGGCGCAAAAATCAGCGGACAGAGCCAGACTTGACCTCACGCATTATAAACGCATTTCTGACGAGGAGTTCAAAGAAATAGAGTTACTTGCGAACAAAGAAGTAATGAAAAACCAGCCCGTGTTCATTGACTGGATGGACAGGGTGGAGGCTGAGAAGCGTTACGGATTCGTCTTATACCAGGGCGGTGTGCCTCCGGGGAAGGAGATTCGCATCCTGCGTGTGGGTAATGACGTGGAAGCCTGCGGCGGGACGCATGTTTCAAATACTGGATTAATCGGTCCTATCAAGCTTATCAAGACCGAGAGGATACAGGACGGCGTGGAGCGCATCGAGTTCTCGGCTGGCGAGGCTGCAGTGAAGCGGATGCAGGAGAGGGACGAGCTTTTGAACAAGTCCTCTGATGCGCTTCGTGTCTCGCCGGAACACCTGCCCGATACGGTCAACCGCTTCTTTGAGGAGTGGAAGGACCTGAAGAAAGAGAATGAGCGCCTGAAAGCTGAGCTGGCTGAGGCGAGGGTGAAAGCGATGATGGGCGACGCTCTGGAAATAAACGGCTTGAAGGTGCTATCAAAGAAGATTCCTCATGCAGATGTTGAGGAACTTATCAAAGCAGCCACGGAGTTCAGTAAGAACGATGATGTGGTGGCAATTCTTGCAAGCGACTCAGGCGGCGTGAAGTTCGTTGTGGCGGCAGGCGCAGGCGCGCAAAAAAGAGGAGTGAATTCGGGTGCGCTCGTGCGCGAGATGTCAAAGCTCGTGAGCGGCGGAGGGGGAGGGAAGCCGGGGATAGCGCAGGGGGGAGGGACGGATGTTACGAGGATCGAGGAGGCGCTGGAGAGGGGGGTGGAGATGGTGAGGGAGAAGGTGGAGTAAGCCCCGCAACTGAATGTTTATGAGGTAATCATTTTCAAATATTGAGAAGAAGAGTAATACCAATTGATATGATATAACAATATGAAACATATATAAACATATAGATATATGGGTAAAATTATGCTTCCTATAAAAATACTCCATATAGCCAAAAGGCGAATCCATCATGCGTGAAATTAAAACTCTCAGGGACTTGAAAGAAAGATTGCAGGCAGGATTTGAAAATAACGAAGAATCCTTAGAGATATTCGGAAAAACATACTCAAAACAGCTTAAAGCATATCTTATAGAGAGTAATCTATCCCTAAAAGATGCAGAGTGTCCTGAAGGCAAATGGAGAAAACTCGATGATTCTGTTGGTTGGTATGGTAACAGAGATGGAGACCTCTCAAATACCTTATTCCTGGATTCGACAAGAGACCGCGTTTGGATTATCTACAGTTTAATGGATGCAACGGAATCAGACTTTTTTATAGACAAATGGCTTGAAAAGAAGGGATTAGATAGATGCTGGTTATCGAGAAATCATCTCTTACACTGGGAAAAAAAGGAATCCTGGAGCCAGAGAGGTTTGGGTTTAACGTTTTCTGATGGTCTTGCTAAAGACGAGGAGAATGCCGCGAATTTCAGTCTGAAAGCATACTATGGAGCAAACAAATTAATTAAAGGTCTGGACAAGGTTCTTAATGAAGCAAAAGAAGATTTCGCTATATATAGCGCAAGATGGCAAAAAAGAACTGAAGGTGAGGTAGTTCTTTCTACAGAGTGGTATAGCAATGGTAAAGCCACGATAAACAGGGCATTAGATGTTGATGAGGCTCTGATTTCTGTTGCTGAGATGGCAAATCGCTATGCAGACTCCTTAAAAGAAGCTACTGAACTCCGAGAGAAGACTATGGGTGCTTTCGAACTGGACTTCAGCCAGACGATTGACCTTGAAGCTTTTTCAAAGAAGGTCGCGACAGGAACTGGTGAAATGAAACTGTGGCTCGTTGAAACCGAATCTGAAGATGATTTCAAGAGATTCCGAGGTGTAGATCTACACACATGGGACCGCATTTTAATGGATATCGGACCAGACTTTGCATATCTTACGGTTCCTGGCAAAGGGTGTATCAATGCCGCGCCCAGAATTGCAACAATCCAGGGCGAAGATAATGCCGGAAAGACATCTATTTACCATGATGGAGTGGAAGTATTTGTCTGAACCTGATTATCGAATTGCCCTTTGGCGCAATACAGTTCAATTGTTCCATGAATATAAACGTACAAATTTCGTGGGCCCTTTCAAAGCAGCAGGATTTAATTATATAGTGGATTTACCATTTATGACAAGACAGGGTGAACCGCGTAAACCGGATATGGTAGCAAGTGGAGAAACAGGCTGGTTGGTGCTGGAGTTAACTGCAGATCAAAAATCGAAAGAAGCACAACTTGATAAATACAGAGCCATAGACCCGCGCTATCTTAGTAATTATGGACTTTTTACTCATAAAAGTCCACCCGACATCATAAGCAGTCGGTTTGATTTTGTGGATGATGGATTATTCTGTCAGATTTTCGTAAAGGATTTCTTTAACTTGAAAAATGAAGAACAAATTGAAAATCAACATCTAAAGACTGAATTAATCAAAGCGAAAGAAATGGGCTTAGATTTAAGAAAACTTCCAGAAATCCCGATTACTTTATTACCGGAAATGAAAAACCAACAGGAGATTCGTCGAGGTCTAATCGAAATAGTCATGCAACTATTTGCGCCTAATAGTGTTGGAAAAACGCCGGTTCAAATGGTGGATGAAGGATTGGAGAGATTAATTGACAAGATAGGAATTCCTGAGAAACATGCCCTTATGGATAGAGTGAAGTACCAGATGGATATACTGATTGAAAATCACCTTTCTGGATATCTTGAGTTCAAAGATAATACGTACAAAGCTACTGAGAAATTTAAACAGCATCACAAGACAATGGGGTATGTTGCCTCTAAATTGAAAGAATGGGCTGGTCCGAGCCCGCAAAAGACATTAGAAGATGAAAGATTCCAGCAATGAGCGCATTGCTATCCCAGCTCCTTAGCGAGCTAGGCAACCATACTAAAGACTAAAAACCTATGTATCTGATATATCATGAAAAGTTTTAATAAGTTTAGCATTAGAGAGTTGCGCAGGCGGCTTGCCGAAGATAAGTTGATGGATAAAATGTTCCATGAACGATACAAAATGGATTTTGACGAATTCAAGCGAAAAGGGGTTGTTGAAGAATCGGGTCGTTCTTTTCGGGTTGAAGAAGATTACTGTGATTGGGAACTTGCCCTTGATGGAATTAAGACCATCAGCGCCCAACTTAAGAAGCTTGCAAAGTACACTTAAGATGTGAGCGCGCCCAGAAGATGGGCGTGAACTCTGGTGCAATCGTGCGCGAGATGTCAAAGCTCGTGGGCGGCGGTGGTGGAGGGAAGCCGGGGATAGCGCAGGGAGGGGGAACGGATGCCACGAGGATCGAGGAGGCGCTGGAGAGGGGGGTGGAGATGGTGAGGGAGAGGGTGGTGTGAAGGCAGGAGATCCAAAGAAATCGGAAATGAGGAACGCAATCTTTTCTTAAAAAATAAGTTAAATCTGCATTCAATATAGCCAAATATGGTCTTTTAAAACTGCTGCTGACAGATATCGAAGTGTGTCCTTTGCTTTCGCGAGAGCTAAAAATTATCCACCGTAGAGGATTCAACATGGATGATAAATCTGATATCCCGCATGCCATTTC
>CAYSLW010000043.1:0-11453 GCA_964431955.1 uncultured Candidatus Methanoperedens sp.
TAGGTAGTGTCCTAATTTTCGTGACTGCTCTTAAAAACATTAGGGATTTGTCGATTTTCAGGTATGTTTCTTATGAAGATTTTGACAGGATTAACAGGATTGACAGGATGATTTTTCACTACGCCATCCTGTTCATCCTGTTATCCCGTCATAAATAATTCATTTGCATGAAATGCGAATGTCAATATATAAAGGTCATGTTTCTTGGGACACTACCCAAAAATATAAGTTAAACATATATTTTAGTCTTCTCGCCCTTATGTTCAGATAGATATTGCTCTATCGCACGTTTTGATGAATACCATATTTTTCCTATCTTAACCGCGTCCAGTACACCCTGCCTCGCCCGCAGGCTTAGATATTCTTGAGAGTAAGGAGTTTCTTTTGCAAGCTCTTTGAGTGGAAGCAATTCATCGGTTCCTCCAAATATCGCGAGATACATCGTCAGGCTTTCATCCACAGCTTTTGCAATGAAATCGGCAAATGGCGTAAGGTTTCCTGCGTCTGCTGCTCTCAGGAACCTGTAATACTTCCCTCTATCCTCTTTTTTGAGAACTATGGGCGGATAACTTTGAGCAATCAAATACAGGTTCATGAGCAAACGCGCAACCCTGCCGTTACCATCAATAAAAGGATGAATCTCAACAAACATGTGATGCATGAAAGCAGCAGTTTCAACAGGATGCAACCAACTCTGGACAATTTTCTCGATCAGTTCATCCATCAGTTTGACGACTTTAGACCAGTCCGGAGGAGCCTTTGCCGCGCCGGTTATCCTGACGTTTTTAGTGCGGTATTTACCAGCTTCTTCAAGAATGCCTGCCGTAACCGCTTCATGAATCCGCTGGATTATAACATGGTCTATAGCTTTTCTCTTCTTTGCAATATCCTCCATTAAATCGAATGCTTTGGCGTTATTGGTTGCCTCAAGGTGTTCCCACAATGATTTTCCGCCGATGGTAATTCCTTCTTCCAGAACAAGCTTGGTCTCGGAGAGAGTCAGGGTGTTCCCTTCTATTGCGTTTGAATGGTAGGTGTGTAGCAGGCGAAGCTCTTCATGCAGCCTTTTTACAGCATCGGCTGGTAGGGGGCGAAGCGAGTTGAGCCTCTGCATTTTTGAGTTTATGCGCGAGAGGAGCTTTTCCTGGATTAATGATGTATCGGTATCGGACATAATTTGATGTATCCGATATGCACATAATGATATATATCGGTATCGGTAAAATTTAAGATAATCCGATATTCATCCTTGCCGCATCTATCAGTTCCCGCGTTATCTCAGGCAGCCTGCTGCTCAACCTTTTAAGCTTCCTCGGCTTGCAGTTCTCAAGCGCGTATGCGAAAATTATCGGGACGCCAACAGTGGCATCAAGATACGGTACCACATTCCCTTCCCCTGCTTTCGGGATTTTTCCCCACGACTTACCTTCGTTTATCGTGGCGCCTGAGAGTCCTCCCACATCGGGGCGGTCAACCGTCACCTGGATGACGTAGTTCTCACCAGGGCATTTCATCCCGATAATCTGGGAAATCATGGGTCCGGTTTGCTGAAGGAAATTCTTGGGCACGCCTCCTCCCACCTCAAGCACCCCGCGGGGAATATCATTGACCATGCTGTTGTGCACGATAGCAGCGCTCTCAAGCACGTCCATTGTGGGGCTTGGGTCTATGAAATCCTCTGGAGCGAGTTCCGCGCAATCAGAGCTTGCGCTTGCTATTATAGGAAGATAGCTTGTTCCCATTCCAACCGACGAATCTGCGAAACTGGGAACAAAGACAGGAACATCGTTTTTTGAAGCCGAAGCGGTGAACGAGCACCCCGGGTTCTTTGCGGTCTCCAGCGCCCCTTCACCCAGGATTTTATTATAGTATGCAGTTGAGAATTTTACAGGGAAGCGATTTTTTTCAACAGCTTTCCTGGTAATTGCCTGTATAATCTTATCCTGGGCTATAAGCGTGCGCTTCATATCGATATAAACATCATAAATCCGCACCACGTCATGCTCTGCCAGTTCATTATCGTCCGCTGTATAATCCCCCTGGTGGACTGGTAAGCCGTATGCAAAATGCAGATCGTGATACGTGTTCGCCCCTGTTGTGACAATCCAGTCGATAAAGCCCTTTTCTATCATTTTGATTATGCCTCCGCCCAATCCCACAGGAGCCATCGCCCCTGCGAGCGTAAGGCAGACGGTAGAATGCTCATCTATCATGGTCTTGAAAAGACGGCAGGCTTGCGCCAGCCTTTTTGCATTATAGCCCATGCCGTCAAAGACCTCATCGACCAATTGCGTTATGGTCATGTTTTCAGAAATATGAACAGGAGAAATTGGTTTTCCTTCCCAGTAATTATGTTTCATGTGGTTTATCATACGATACCTGATAGATGTTAGAACTTCTTTGCAAATGTCCAGCGGGATATTTAAGAATTGCTAAGAACAAACTATTTCTTTTGCCTTCAATATATAGAGGTAATGATAATCGGAACTTTAGGACCAGAGGGCTCCTTCTCAGAAAAAGCCGCAAAACAGTGGAATGATAAAGCAGAACTGCGATATTACGATGATATATTCGATACGGTAGATGCACTTTTGCGAAATGAGGTGGATTACAGCATTGTTCCGATAGAAAATTCCCTTGAGGGTTCGATTACGCTCACGCTTGACCTTCTTATGGAACAGCAGTTAAAAATAGTAGGCGAGGTAATAGTCCAGGTTAAACACTGTCTTCTATCGAAAGGTAAACTTGCGGACTTAAAAATTCTCATGTCGATTCCACAAGCTCTCTCACAGTGCAAGAAATACATTAAACGAAATTTCAAGAATATAGAAGTGCACACCACATTAAGTACGTCACAGGCTGCAAAACTTGCTTCGGAATCAAAACATATCGCAGCCATTGCATCTATGGAATCAGCCAAAATATATGGTCTGGAACTACTGGATGAGGATATACAGGACGTGAACGAGAACTTCACCCGCTTTATCGTTATTGGGAAAAATACCCTTCCAGCGACAGGCAGCGATAAAACCTCGCTCATCGTGTATCTTGAAAAAAATAGACCCGGCGCGCTGTACGAGATTCTCGGGGAGTTTGCACAAAAAGGCATAGATTTAACAAAAATAGAATCGCGCCCCACAAAAAAAGTCCTCGGGGATTACCTTTTTTATATAGACCTGAAAGGACACATCGAAGACAGGACAATAAAAGATGCGCTTTTTAGCGTGAAGGGCAAAGTGGGGATGCTCAAGATACTGGGCTCGTATCCTGCAGCTAAGTAATGAAAAGTTTTATCCCTTACCAACTCCATAACTGAGTAGCATCCCAAAAATGAGTGGTCTATGGATATACAATCTTTGAAAAGACTCGCACTTCTAGGCGCGCATAATAAGCCTGTAGAGCTATCCTCGGTTGAATTTGCACCATATATGGATTCAAGCCCGCAAACGGCAGCGCGAAGGCTTAAAAGCCTTGAAGATGAAAAACTTATCTCACGGCAGATTTTGCATAACGGGCAGTTAATATCCATAACAAGGAACGGTCTTACGGCGCTGCAAAAAGAACTGAATGATTACCTGGAGATATTTTCCGGCAATGGAAGCATTAAAATCCTCTGCGGGAAGGTAATCACAGGGCTGGGTGAAGGACAGTATTACATCTCTCTTCGAGGATACAGGACGCAGTTCAGAGAAAAACTCGGGTTTGACCCCTATCCAGGCACATTGAATATAAAACTTGAACCGCAGAGCATTGAACTGCGAAAAAGGATAAACGCAAATATCAAGATTTCAGGATTTACAGACCAGAACAGGACATTTGGAAGAGGTTCCTGCTTTAATGTTAAGATTTCAGATATTAAAGGGGCGGTAATCACTCCTGAGCGAACGCATTATCCTGAGGATGTAATCGAAGTAATCGCGCCTGTGAACCTCCGGCAATATTTAAATCTCGGAGATGGGAGCACAGTAGCCGTGGAGGTAATAAAATGACCTTTAACACGCATGTGGATGCGTCGGTTATTGAAAAGGCAATTGAAGCTATACGCAGCGGCAAAATGATACTCCTTTTCGACGCTGATGACAGGGAAGGAGAGACCGATCTGGTAATCCCAGCGCTTTGCGCAACTCCTTCGGACATCGCCCGCATGCGCCGTGACGGCGGAGGACTGATTTGCGTTGCGATCCATGCAGAAGCAGCAGACAGGCTGGGACTGCCATTCATGTCTGATGTGTTGAGAAGCGTCTCCTTAAACGGTCACAGTTCGTTGCGCGCCCTGATTGAAAAGAAGGGAGATATCCCTTATGATTCACGTTCCTCTTTCTCCCTGTGGGTGAACCACAGGAACACTTTTACCGGCATAACCGATAACGATCGGGCTCTTACCATCAAGAAGATAGGTGAGACGGTAGAGAGGGTCTTAAGCGGGGAGAGAATCGATTTTGGAGAAGAATTCAGGTCTCCGGGGCATGTAGCCCTGCTTCGCGCAGCCCAAGGTCTTTTGAGTGAGCGGTGCGGGCAGACTGAATTATCCATTGAATTGGCAGTAAGGGCAGGGATATGTCCTTCGATGGTGGTATGCGAGATGCTTGATGAAAAAACAGGGTATGCCCTCTCAAAAGAGGACGCTAAAAAGTATTCCCTCCGCAATAAAATGCCGTTTATAGATGGGAAAAATATTCTGGCAGCAGCGCATCAATAACCCTTAAAATGAAGCTCATCTTGTTTTCATGCAGCTTCAAATATGTCCAGTCCCCCACTCATGTTAACAGGTTATTTTGTCAATTCTTTCAGGCGTTTGATACTTGCCATCATAACCTGTGACTCTTTTTTCTTCTGGTTTTCAAGGTGTGCTATGATCGACTCGATGCGGGTCTTAAGCTGGTATATCTTATAAGGTCTGCCTTTTCCCGGTTTTTTCTCCTCCCTCTCGGCAATCCATCCGAGCTCTTCCAGTTCGCGCATTGCGATGCTCACCTCGGGCTGCCTCAAATCCGAGCCCATTTCAAGGTCTCGTGAAGTGACCTCTTCGACATTTTTTAGGTATGTAAGTACTTTTGCCACGTTTCTCTTCAGTCCTAACTCAATAAGAGTGTCGGCGAATTCTTCATCCGCCTTGTCAAGAACATTAACTGAAAGACTTTTCATATTATTTCACCCTTGCTTTAAATGTATTCATTAAATATAAATCTTGCGTTTTAATAAAATATTAAAAAGAAAAGTCTTTATAATCAAAAGTAATAATCATCAAAACGCATATATCTTAGGCTTTCCCTATGGGGACAGGGATTCACATGGAGCTATTAATCTATTTCAATGGAAAATTCGTGCCAAAACATGAAGCTAGGACGTCTATCTACGATCACGGTTTTTTATACGGTGATGGTGTTTTTGAAGGAATAAGAGCATACAATGGCAAAATATTCAGGCTTGATGAGCACCTCGAGCGGATGTATGATTCAGCAAAAGCGATTGACCTGAAAATTCCCCTTTCAAAAAACGATATGAAAAAAGCCATCATAGAAACGCTCAAGAAAAACAACCTGAAGGATGCATATATCCGCCCCATAGTGTCGCGTGGTGATGGCGACCTGGGTCTTGACCCCAGAAAATGCCCGAAGCCAAATGTTTTCATCATAACGCAGGAATGGGGCGCAATGTACGGCGACCTGTATGAAAAAGGTCTTACCGCTGTTACCGTGGGCGTCAGGAGAAATGCGCCCGAAGCTCTGCCTCCCAACATAAAATCATTGAATTATCTGAACAATATCTTAGCCAAAATCGAAGCTAATGCAAAAGGCGGAGATGAAGCAATTATGTTAGATGTGCACGGCAATATCTCGGAAGGTTCTGGAGACAATATTTTTGTGGTGAAGAACGACAGGATAATCACTCCGCCCACGCTCAATAACCTTCGCGGAATCACAAGGATGGCAGCAATAGAACTATCTCTTCGGGAAGGGATAGAGGTGTCCGAAACCAATATTGGTTTTTTCGATATTTATACAGCGGATGAGGTTTTTGTCACAGGCACGGCGGCGGAAATAGCTCCGATTACTAAAATAGACGGACGTTTAATCGGGGACGGAAAGCCGGGCAAAATCACAAAAAAGTTGATGGCTGCCTTCAAGGAATTAACAAAAACAGAAGGCATACCCATTATTTAGTTATAGTTCCCTGACGATGTGAATATTTGAGAAGGGTATATAGTGTTTCTTTCCTGCATGCTCTCCCTCAAGCGGGAAAAACACCAGGTACTGCTCGTTGTGTTTTACCTCTATGATATTTGAGCTTGTGACCCAGCTATCATACACCATCTTACCATCGTCAGCCATGTATCTTCTGGACTCTATGACATATTTTCTCTCTGGCATATTTACCTCGTTTTATATGTGTACATGATGGTATTTAAAACTGATTGATTGAAAAAGTATCCAGACAACCTGTTATATACAAAGAAAAAGTAGTATTGCTCAAGATACTTATGAAAACAATCGATGAATTAACCCAAAAAGCCCTTGAACTTCAGGCTGCTGGACTTTTAACAGGTCAGATTGCAGATGAACTCAACATTTCCCGCGAAACCGCCACATGGCTCCTCACCCATGCAAAGAAAGGAGATGCGGCGCAGGCGCCCAAGGATATTTACATCGACTGGGGCAACATCGGCAGAAGTTCAATCCGGCTGAGGTTGATAGCAGGCGCACTGACAGATATGATTCTTGACTGTCTTGATGAAACTGAACCGTGCGTGGATGTGGTGGTTGGTGTGGCTCTCAGCGGGATTCCGCTTGCCAACATGGTAGCAGATGAACTCGAATGCGAATTTTCCGCATACCACCCGAATAAGCAGAAATGGGAGACAGAGTCAAAAGAAATAAAAGGCACTATCAGTCAGAATTTTGCGCAGGTGGAGGGTAAGAACTGCGTCCTGATAGATGACGTGGTCACAACAGGCACAACACTTTCCGAAGCTGTGGCTGTACTTGAGGGGCTGGGAGCTAAACCTTTAGCCATTGCAGTACTGATAGATAAGAAAGGTATTGATGATATTTCAGGCGTACCTCTGAATGCTTTGTTGCGCGTAACAAGAGTGGATAAAGTAGAAGAGTAACATGCCCGACTGGACGATACACTTAATCGTCCCGCTGCTTGCCCTGTTAATTGTCAAAAACAAAAAAGAGGTTTCAGAGAGTATGGCGCTGTATGGGAAACTGCATAGCCTGCAGGAACCGGCCGGGGGCGCAAGACCCAAGAACCTCATGGTGTTCGGGACAGGGTCGCATGTGGGAAAAAGCATATTGGTGACAGCGCTTTGCAGGCTTCTTTCAAGAAGATATAATGTGGCTCCTTTTAAGGCGCAGAATATGAGCCTGAACTCCTGGGTAACAGGAGACGGCAGGGAAATAGGAATTGCACAGGCAATACAGGCAAAAGCCGCAGGACTCGAACCTTCTGCTGATATGAATCCTGTTCTGTTGAAGCCTAAGGGCGATCATATCTCTCAGGTGGTCATTCTCGGAAAACCTTATGCAGACAAAAAAGCCGGCGAATACTATGATTCAATCAGCGGAATAATGGACATCGTAAAAGATGCATATAGCCGCCTCTCCAGTGCGCACGAAGTAATAATTATCGAAGGTGCTGGCGGGGCGGCAGAGATTAACCTTTATCATCGTGATATAGTGAATATTGGCATGGCACGGTTACTTGGGCCCCCGATAATACTTGTGGGAGATATCGAGCGCGGCGGGGTGTTTGCCAGCATATATGGAACATTGCAATTGTTACCTCCCGATGTAAGACCGCTTGTTCGTGGAATAATCATAAACAAATTCAGAGGAGATATGAGCCTGCTTGAGCCTGGAATAAAACAGCTTGAAGAACTCACAGGTCTTCCTGTACTGGGGGTTATCCCGTTCACAGATATGAGAATCCCATCCGAGGATTCAGTGTCTATAAAAGATAAAACCCAAAACGTGCGCCCTGTCAGGATCGCAGTTATACGATTGCCCCACATATCAAATTTCACGGATTTTGAACCACTTGAACATTATGCAGACGTCAGGTATGTTGAACCTGAACATGCGTTGAATGAGCCTGATGCTATAATATTGCCCGGCACGAAAAATACCATAGACGACCTGAAGGAATTAAAGTCGAAAGGTATGGATAAAGAAATAATAACGGAAGCTAAAAAAGGGACGCCAGTAATCGGAATATGCGGTGGCTACCAGATGCTGGGCGAGGAAATCACAGATAGCGGGATAGAAGGAACCGGCGGCGCATGTTCGATAAAAGGTCTGGGTCTTCTCAACGTATCCACACGATTTGGAAGGTACGACAAGCATACGAGGCAGGTTGAAAAGCTTGTTACGGGGGATGGCGAGATTCTTGGACCGATAAAAGGTGAAAAAGTGCGAGGATACGAGATCCACATGGGTGAAACTTTGATAAACCCGTCTAAAAAGGATGAAGATATTTGGGTTTATCAAACCGAGGGAGGAGAACATGCCTTCGGAGATGATGGAAGCGTGAGCCAGAATGGACGTGTGATAGGTACGTATCTTCATGGACTCTTTGAAAACGAAAATATAAGAAACTCGTTCCTGGGCTATTTATTTAAGCGCAAAGGACTAACCTATAAAGATGAGGAAATGAGCGACGGTATAGAGGAACTGGCAAAATTTGTTGAAGCTCATGTGGATATGGATTTGATACATAACATGCTGGAGGGACAATGAAACAGCTTAAGGAAACGGCGCAGAAGATAAAAACCATGGAAATACGTGGCGCGGGGAGGATTGCACGAGCTGCGGCGGCAGAGCTTCGGGATTATGCTGAGCGATTAAGAACGGATGACATAGATGAGTTTAATGAAAAGATGAAATATGCTGCACAGCATCTAGTCAGCACGCGCCAAACTGCGGTATCCCTGCCAAACGCAGTAAGGTATGTGATGCGGTACAAAGGTGAGAGCGCAGTCGAGGCAAAATCAAGTATCAAAAAACTGGCAGATGAATTTATCGCCAATTCCAAGAGCGCAGTAAAGAAAATTGGCGATATAGGAGCGCGAAGGGTGCGCGACGGGGATACCATTATGACGCACTGCAATTCAGCCGCAGCTATCTCAATTATTGCGGCTGCATACGCACAGGGGAAAAATATCAACGTAATCGCCACTGAATCGCGACCAAGGATGCAGGGGCTTATTACTATAAAGCAGCTTGATAAACTCGGGATTAAAGCCTCCTTGATAGTTGACTCCGCTGTTCGATATTTCATGAAGGAGGTTGACCTTGTAATTATGGGGGCTGATGCGGTAACCGTGAACGGTTCTGTTATCAATAAGGTAGGGACGTCCCAACTGGCGCTTGCTGCCCATGAAGCCAGGAAAAACGTAATAATAGCGGCTGAGACCTATAAATTCAGCCCGAGGACAATTCTGGGCGAACTTGTTGAGATTGAGGAGCGGGACAGCAGCGAGGTACTAAGCCTGGAAAAGCTGAGTGAATTCTCTAACGTCAACGTGAAAAACCCTGCGTTTGATGTGACGCCGAGAGAGTATATTGACCTTATAGTTACCGAAGTCGGGGCGATACCGCCTGAGATGGCGTATATTATTATAAAGGATTACCTTGGGTGGGAAATCGGGGAGATTAACTTTAACGGTAAATAACTTGATAACTTTATTTTGGTGCTGCAATTCCTTGTGCTTTTTTGAGAACTCGCCTAAATCCAGTCCTTCCATTGCAGCTTCTATTCCCTGCTATGCCGCTCAGTAATTGCGGCGCATTTGCGGGCTCCCAGAGGTCGAGTGGATAAGCCACTTTCACGTATCTGCCGTTTAATTCAAAGGCTCGCGCTTTAATCTTAGCCACCCTTGCAGGAAGTTCATGGAGGGTAGTCCATGTGCCTGCAGAACTTTCAGAGGCGATTCTTCCGATGGCTTCCCTGGCAGTAATTCCCTTTGCAGGCTCGAAATAATACAGACAGATGAGGTCGTCTCTTGCCGGAGTATAGTTAAAATCAACAAATTTATCATACCAATCAATTTTCTCAGCCATTCTGTCACCTTACTCAGTCTATTATTTAGAAACTAAAAGATTTAACTGTCAGATGAGCAAAGTCCTGATTCATAGCTATTAAGTCCCTGTGACAAAAAGGAACTGAGAGCTTGCAGGGAAATAAGAAAGATAGTTTCAATTCGTGGTGGTAAATTGAAATGATCCTAAAAAGTGAATATTACAAAAATTATATGCCGTTTAAAAAAGAGTTAAGCTACAATGAAAAAAAATCTGACCATGGAGTCGTATATTTTTGGAAAGTATAAAGTATTATTAAAAATATTCAATAACTTGAGGATGTAACTTAGATTATTTATAACTTGGAAAATTATGCCTCGTGATAAATCGGATGAAATTCGGATTTTTGATAAATATAAAAATCCTTTTCTAGATGAACAGGAAGGTGCTTTTCTATCTTCCAAAGTAAAAAAGGGAGAATTTTCTAAACCAACTTCCAAAGAAGTGGAATCCTATAATCCTATTATAAAGTCCATACAACGGCTTGATGAGGCTGAAAAGGAATACAGGAAAGCTCTCGAAATCCGACCTGATGCACATATTACTCATGTTGCACTAGGAAATTTATTTGGAGAATTAAAACGGTTTGATGAGGCTGAAAAAGAGTATACAAACGCTATCGAAATACAACCTGATAATCCCTATAGTTATAATTCATTTGGAAATTTCTGTGCAGACCTGAAGCGGTTTGATGAAGCTGAAAAGACATATAAAAAAGCTATAGAACTCAAACCGGATAGTGTACGAGCACATTACAATCTTGCAAATTTGTTAGTCGATTTGAAACGATTTGATGAATCTGAAAAGATGCTTAGAAAAGCTATCGAAATTCGGCCAAATTATCCTAATGCGCATCATTCATTAGGAAATTTATTGAAAAAATTGAAAAGGTTCGGTGAAGCTGAAAAGGAGTATAAGACAGCTATCGAAATACAACCTGATGATGCAGAATCTCACGCTACTCTTTGAAATTTGTTGAAGGAATTGAAACGGTTTGATGAAGCCGAAAAAGAACTTAGGAGAGCTATTGAGATAGAACCTACTAATACATATGTACAGGCTACTCTTAAAGATTTATTGAATGAATTGAAACATTAGAATAGAGCACAGTATTATATAATCTATTAACTCCCCCTCCATCCTCTCCCGCAACCCCCTCGCCTTCTCACCCAGCTCCTTCTTCCCATAGCTCCCCGCAATCAATTCCACAGCCTCAAGCGCCCTTGCTGCCCCGTCAAGATAGCCAAGCACATCCCCTGCATAAGCATAAACCCCGTACTGCGACGTCTGCTCCGCGATAATCCCATCCGGCGACAGCCCCCCCGGCGCAAAGCTCAATCACCCTTGCCGAGAATTTCCTCTCAGCGCAGC
>CAYSLW010000044.1:0-11436 GCA_964431955.1 uncultured Candidatus Methanoperedens sp.
AAAATTAATATATTTAGTGTGTCCGATGATGGGAATTTTAACACCACAACTTGTATAGGTAATAGTGTAGAGGGAAATTTAATAAACTCTAAAAAAGAAAGTATATGTGAATTTTTAACATCGATTAAAGAAGCAAATGTAGAATATGAAGCTATCATCGTGATAATAGATAATTTTTCTTCTCATAAAAGTAATTTAGTGAAAGAAAAGGCAAAAGAGTTGGGAATATACCTTGTATTTTTACCTCCTTATTCACCAGATTTGAATCCCATAGAGTTCATATGGAAGAGCATAAAAAGAATACTTTCTTTGTTATTTGTAATGACAGAAGACGAAATAAAGAACAAAGTACGGTTGAATTTTCAGACTTTATCCGAAAGCCTAAGTTTTGCAAAAAGATGGATAGAGCATTTTTTAAAAGGGACTCCTTTTTATCAGATGTTAGTCGGGTAACTATAATTTTAAACTTCAATCTCTGCAAACCTGTCAATATCAGTCCTGTGACCCCAGATATCTCCAGTCAGGAGTTTTATATTTTTCATTTTTAAAAGCGTTTTCGTTGTATTCGAGATTGTTTTGTGATACGAAGACGGCAGTTGTATTCTCTTCAGTTTCGGGCTTTTGGTTACCAGTTCAAAAATGTTTTTTTCAGATGGCCTGAAACAAAAATGCACATTTTCTTCCTTTCCTTCGAGATCTTTGAGGTCTTCCTCGGAGCCAATAATTCTGAAAACAACTTTCATAATATGTGTATTTGGTGATTCTACTATTTATATTTTTTACTTTTGGGAATCATAACATTTATCCATTATAAAACTAATTTCCGCGCATGGTCACAGTGATGGAGCTTTACCGGCTCTTACCCAGAACCAACTGCAAGCTATGCGGCGAAACCACATGCATGGCTTTTGCGGTTGCTTTGCTTTCGAGAAAAAGGAATATACTCGAATGTACCCCTATACTTTCGGAGAATTTTAAAAAACAAAAGGAGAAGCTCGAATCCCTTCTTTTGCCTTCCGCAGGTGCAGAGGAAACAGGCATGATAGTCCATCCAGAACTTTGCACTGGCTGCGGTAACTGCGTTGTAGCATGCCCTGTGGATGTCGCCAATGACCCTAAGGGCGCAGCAATCGGGTGTGCTCCAACCAACGATAAAGTGATATTCAAAGTGGTGGACGGCAAAGTCATGGCTTTAAATATCAAGGAGTGCAGGCGCTTTGGGAAGAACAGGGTGCTGTGCTATGCCTGCATAGACCCATGCCCCACAGGCGCAATCGAGTTCGTCTAAGAGATTATTATGGTTACCTGCATCGGATGCGCGCTGTTATGCGAGGATATTGAAGCAATAATTGAAAACAACAGGATTAAAGAGATGCGGAATACATGCAGGCGTGGGGCTGCAAGGATGAAGGGCTGCGTAAACAGGTTAGCATCGTCCATAGCTCAAACACCAGTCGATATCGAAAGTTCTATCAAGAAAGCGGCAGAACTCCTGCGAAACGCTAAATCGCCCATGCTTTTTGGCTGGAGCAACTCAACATGCGAAGCCCAACTGAAAGGGATACAGCTTGCAAAAAAACTGGGCGCGACTATCGACGATACATCCTCGTTCTGCCAGGGAATCCTGATTGAAAAAGTTCTACAGAAAAAGTTCAAGACCGCCACGCTCGAAGAAATAAGGAACCAAGCCGACGTGCTTGTATACTGGGGATCTGATGCACAGAACTCAGAACCCAGGCATCTCTCGCGATTCTCGTATTTCCCGCGAGGCGAGACACGACAGCACGGGTATGAAGAAGACCGAATCGCCATAGCCATAGACGTACGTGAATCCAATACTGCAAAGATATGCAAAGGACATTTTTACAGGATACCGCTAAAAGGCGACAGGGAACTTATTCTTGCCCTGATGGATGCGCTTTCCGGAAAAGTGCCGACGTTGGATGCAAAAAAAATGCTTGAGCTTGCGAGCATCTTGAAAAAAGCCGAGTTCGGGGCGATTTTCGTTGGTATAGGACTTACGTATTCAATAAAAGATGATTTTGATATTCTGGTAAAGCTGGCGGATATGCTTCCAAATTTCCATATCATGCCCATGGTTGGTCATTACAATATGCGCGGCTTTAACGAGAATCTGTTCAGGGAGACGGGTTTTGTGAACAGGGTCAAGTTCAATAGCAGAGCGATTCACGATTATAGATATTCCTTTGTCGAGAGTTTGCGGAATAAAAGCATGGATGCGCTGCTTGTCGTAGGTTCAGACCCTCTGTCAAGCCTTCCACGTTCTGTAATTCCTCATCTTGCAAATATACCAATAATCTGCATCGACCCTTGCATTACCCTGACGTCCAGGATAGCGGGTGTAACAATCCCATGCGCCTTGTCAGGAGTGGAATCAGGCGGCAGTGCGGTGAGGATGGACGGAAAGGTTATTGAACTATCAAAAATTCTTGAAACGAGTTATCTGAATGATGAGGAAATCCTGACGAGACTGGTGGAGGAAGTCTGATGGGTATTGATGTAGGAAAGTTCCTGAAAAGCCCGGAATTTGAAATCAAAATCACCACCTATAGAGACATCTTTCAGGTTGAAGCGCTTGAATGTGACAGGTTTGGCGAGGAATACAGGAAACTCTCCTCCGCTATTGTGATGAGTAAAAATGACCTTAAAAAAATGGGATTAAAACCGGGAGACAGGGTAAGAGTTTCCAACAACTACGGCAGCGCAGTGGTGGAGGTAAAGGAATCCAAGAGAGAGGAGCCCGGGGGAATTGCTTTCATGGTTAACAGCCCATGGTCAAATGCTCTTGTGCCGGATGAAACAGGGGGAGAAGGGATTCCTGAGTTTAAGGATATTACTGCAAAGATATCGCTTGTGAAAGATGAGGTTACGACACTTGAAAGTCTGATGGGGATTTTCAGGAAATAACGATGTTAAAATTTATTTCCATATTTCGTTGATCAAACTTTCACACGCACCAAAGACAGATTTAGTAGATATAAGCGCATCTTCAGCATCACTTTCATCGAAAATGTCGGAAGCTGGTTTGAACTCAGCTTCATAGCCATACAGGGCAGGACCCCTTTTCTTGCTCAATTCTTTTGATATATCAATAAACTCTGGAATTTTCAATGAAAACCAATCTGGTAGCTTTTCCTTTACCATCTCGAGAGCCTTACTTACATCATGCTCCCTTGGATATTCAACAGCAGTGCTTCTTAAAATAGATTTTAAACTCATCTCAACGCATTCCTGGCATCTTCTCACACACAATGGATAGTTCTTTCTTTCGAACGAGATACGTGCCTGATCCAGACAATCACCGGCTGTTCTAATATAGTCCTCAGCCATTCTTCTTGTATTCACAGCTCCACCACCTCACCCATATTAAGATCTGGTTTTAGCACCCAGAACCATGAATCGCCAGTTACAATTCTTTTTGATCCCATCTCCTTCAATCTCTTCTTTAGTTTTTCAATTTCTTCTTTTAGAATCCCGGTGTCATATAGAATAAGGGCATCTGTTGTCAAATCAAGGAGCAATGGAGGATGTCTCTTGAGCTCTTCAGGCGTTAAGACATGCTCCTGAATAGCTGGCACCCAGTCAAAAACTTCCTTGAACTTTTTGTATTCTGTTGTCTCTGATAATTTATTTTCTGCTTCCATCGTCAATTTTATCCTTTTACCAAAAGATAATTTTTCTACTCCTTCAAGAACGATCAGCACATCAATATCACTTCCCGGGAATTTGGCTTCTCTCCTTGCTAAAGACCCGAAAATAGCCATGGCTAAAAGCTCATTATCGAACATCCCTCTGGCTATTTCCATATATCTCTTTATAAGAGACAGTGCCAGATCTACGTCATTTTCCATCATGGCTTACCTTGCTTCTACCATGCATTGATTTAATATAACCGCGAGTGCATGTAAGTTTTGATTCAGTAGTATAATGGTTTATATAGTACTATTTGAATTTTAGTTATATGAAGAATAGCACTATATTAACCACTGATAGAATAGGCATATTAGCTTATACCTTTTTTGGCTGGACAAGTACTTGTCCAGCCAAAAAAGGCTAATAAGACGTTCTCAGCCTCTTTTAATTTAGTTGCCCACTTGTTACAACAAATAGAATGAAGCTCTATTGCCTATATAGTTCACACCAAATAGCTAAAGACCCGTCAAATACTGCATTTATTCTTTCCACTGATTCACCAACCGCATTTGGGGCAATCCAGCAACCGAAAGTTGACAGCCTATCAGAGAAAAACCGAAGACTTGACAGAACCTCCCAAATCCAACAGTCTGAAAAAAAAAACAACATGATACTGATGCATATGGGGCTGGTGAGATTTGAACTCACGATCGACGGGTCTCTCCGAAAACGCCAGGTTTTTGGCTTTAAGACCCCTAAAGGGGTTTGAGCAGGTTCAGTGCTCCAACGGTTCCTCACTGCTTACCTCGTCAGGCTTGCTCGGCAGACCCGTTGCTCTTCATCACACCCCGGAGTTATACCCCGGGTTTTTTCCGCTGGAGCCCGTCGCCATGCCGGACTAGGCCACAGCCCCTGATGGTGTTGCTATAATCTATCCGAATGCTATTAAATCTATCTAATTCATAGTGGTGCAGACGAAATAACATGCAATTGGAGAAATATCACAACAACATCACTTTCATTAATTTCATTGAAGATGTATCTGGATAAACTTAATAGTGGTTCAGGTAATGAAAAGACGAAGGAAAGAGAATCATGAGCAAGAAAGCAGCGGTCATAAAAGGTGACGGAGTAGGTCCGGAACTTGTCAACAGCATGCTCCGCGTAGCAGAAGCTGTGGGTACTAATGTTGAGTTCATCATGTGCGAGGCAGGAGCAAAATGGTGGCAGGAGCACGGAGGAGATTCGCTGGTTCCTGATGAGACTTGGGAAGTGCTAAGCAATACGGATGCAGGTTTTAAAGGTCCCACGACCACGCCTGGAGGCGCGGGTTCACCGAGGAGCGTGGCAGTGTCAATCCGCCAGAGGTTCAACCTCTATGCCAACGTGAGACCCATAAAATCCTTCCCCAATACCTCAAAACCGCTTGGAGATGTTGATTTCGTGTGCGTGAGAGAAGGCACTGAAGGGCTATACTTCGGAAAGGAAGTGCAGTTGACTGATGATGTTTTTATCGCCATAAGGAAAATCACGCGTCCTGCCTGCCAGAAAGTCGCTCAATTTGCGTTTGAGGAAGCTGTACGCAGGGGATGGAAGAGTGTTGTGGCAATCCACAAGAGCAATATACTCAAGTTAACCTGCGGAGCGTTTCTTGAGGAGTGCAAGAAAGTCAGCGAACATTATCCCGGCATTGAATTGGAGGAATACCACATCGATAATATAGCGCAGCAGTTAATCAAGAATCCCCAGATATTCAATGAAAAAATCCTGCTCTCCACGAATCTTTTCATGGACATCCTGAGCGAGGAGTGCTCTGCTCTTGTGGGAAGCATCGGACTCATATATTCTGCAAACATAGGGGATGACTATGCCATGTTCGAGCCTGCGCACGGCTCTGCGCCAAAGTATGCAGGAATGGATAAGGTGAATCCTGTGGCTACCGTGCTTGCAGGTGCCTGGCTGCTTGATTATCTTGGAGAAAAAGAGAACTCAAAGGCAATCTTTGAAGCCGCAGAGAACGTGATATCAGAGGGCAGATATGTGACCTACGACCTCGGAGGCGGCGCAAGGTCAAGCGAGATGGTGGAGGCGATAATCAAAAAGCTCAGGTAGGTTTAACTTAATTATTAACAGCGAACTTGTACGAACTCGCACGAACTCGGTGGCGCAATGTCGGCATGCGGCGCCGTTACTGATTGGGGGGGCGCGGATGGGAGCGCAGGCGACATTTTTTTCATTTTAGTCGTTACTGTAATAGATCTATTTCTCTTTTCCAGGGCTGCGCTTACTTCTTTCCAATTTTTGCTTTTAACTCTTTCAAACTTTCAATTCTCACGATACCATCAACAGCATCGAAATGTTCCCTGTCAAAAGATACAAGTATTTCTATTCCCTGCCTGTTCATAATAGCGCATATAATTGCATCAAAACTTGGCATAGGATGAAGCTTGAATATTTCCAGTTCATTGAGTATATCTTCAATATCGCTGGTCAACACTGTAACATCCTCTGCTTCAATCAAACCCAGCGTCTTATCGATCGCTGTGAAGTGATTTACTTTTTTCCACAGTACATATTGCAGCTCAAGCACCGTGACATCGCATGTATAAAGATTCAGGTTAAACTCTTCAGTATCTATTATTTCAGATGCCTGTTTATGGAATTCATCCTCGATATTGAAGTAAGCCACAAGGGCGCTGGCATCGAGGAAGAGATCGTATTGCTTCATAGGTTGTATTCTCTATCCATGAGTTCTTCTGCACTTGCTTTTGATAGTTCCCGCCCGCCGCGTATGCTTCCTTTCAGTTCCTTAATGGATTTGACAGGTCTTCTGAAATGTATCCGTATTTCCCCATTTTTATCGTACCAGACGACCTGCATTCCCTGTTTCACTGCATAGGCTCTGCGGATTTCTTTTGGGATTGTGGTTCGGAATCCATAGGCTACATTCGTTTTAGCTATTCTGGTTTTTGGCGAACCTTTCAGTCTGGTTTTAACCATATTCTTAACACTATTTTTGGCGCATATTATAGTTTGTGGTTGGATTTGAATATTTGCCATGAAATGATTAATCGGGTTATTAACCGCAAAGAATGCAAAGAACGCAAAGCTGAGCAGCAATCTATTCTAAAAACAACGAACTCGATACGAACCCGCGACAAGAAGTCGCATCATAAATTGCATATTTGTTAATTTTATCATCAACCGAATATCATTCCCATGCCGCTCGCTGCGTTCTCCTCTTCTGCGATAAAAGCGGCTGTGACTATCTTCTTTTCCTCGCCCATGAGTTTTTCAAGACCGCAGCCCTCGAGCTTTTCCTCCGCTCGGTCGATGTTCTCGGAATTGGCTTTGATATATAGGAAATAACCCTTGCGCTTAGAGCCGAGGAGCTTGCACTCCCTGACGGTATAGCCTATGCGTTTAAAAAAATCGTCCTCTAATGCTTTTGCTACGTCTTTGCTGACCTTATCTTCATAGAAATAAACGGATTCCATAATTACCTCTCATATTACTTTATTTATTTTTTTTATAACAGCTATAGCAAACGGGGTTTTCATAAGTCGTGGCTGATTCCTTCCCACAAATATGGCAAAATTTCTCTTGGTATTGAGGGTTGCTGTATTCTTCCCAGGACTTGTAACAGTTGAAACAAAGGGGGTGTTCAGGATTTAGTTTTAAATCAGCACCACAGCGAATGCAAAAGCCAATACTGCTGCTTGTAGTTACTTGTGGAATTTTTTTGATTGTGGAAGTGCTTTTTGGAATAACTGAAGTTTCTTTTTCTAATTTTTTGTTTTTGTCTGTTTTTTCGACTGAAATCCTAATTTCATCACTGATTCTGATAAGTCTATTAGCTTCTTCTAAAACATCTTTATAGATGTCAGCGTCTTTTTCTTTTTCTATATATATTCCCATTTCATTATTATTCACTTGAGAGAATTCATATAAATTCATCGATGTTATTATAGCTTCTGTTTCATTTAAATAGCATTTAGCATGCAAATCCTTACAAAAGCTCGTTCGTATAAATTGCATTGAATTTAACCAATTGTTTTCGTCCGGTTGCAATTGATTCTTTCCAAAAACTACCCTGATATCAATTTTCATTCTATTCTTATCTTCTAATGATTGTTTGATTCTATCATTTATTTTCAGATAAGGACTTATCAATATCAATTTTTCATTTGCTTTATTAATTAACTGTTCAACATGAAAAGAAACACCTGTTGTAGTCAAAAATTTTGCCATATTTCTCTCCTTTAAGGTTCTTTATTGGATGAAGTGGTTAATAAATAATTCCAATCATTCGGATAATTTCAATCCCGCTATATATTCCTTCAGCATAGCATGATTCGCAAGCACGACATCCGCATCCTTCAACCTCTCCGCATCAACATATGTCGGGATAGCCAAACAATACAACCCCGCCCTCTTTGCCGATTCCACGCCTAATGGCGCATTTTCAATAACAATACACTCATCCTTTCTTACCTTGAGCATCTCAACAACTTTCAGGTACGGCTCAGGGGACGGCTTACCCTGCTTTACGTCGTTTCCTGTCACAATGGCGTCGAATGTATTCGGGAAAAACCGTTCAAGTAATTCCATAACAACCGCTTTATCCGAACCCGACACAACCCCGAGAAGGCACTTATTTTTCAGGAATTTCAAACACTCATATATTCCATCAAACACGCTCACTTTATTTGTCCTTGCAAAAATCTCTCTTTTTTTCTGGGCAAGCACTTTGAAGTCCTCCGCCTTTGGAGTCCTTCCCGCCTTTTCAAATACCAGCCTGATTATCCCTTCATGGTTCGAGCCTTCAATATCGTAGATATCCTGCCTTTTTATATAGATGCCACTCTCGCTGAAGACGCTTATCCATGCATCCGCATGATAGGGCATGGAATCCACAAGCACGCCGTCCATATCAAAAATCACCGCCTTCATCAGCATCTCATACCAATCCAGGATATGCCAATGTGTTGCACAAGTATTTTATACCTCCCCTCAAATTGTAGCAGCATGAAGGCTTACGAGTTTGAATTCCCTGAAGACAGGTATTACCTCAAAAACCATGTGTGGTTAAAGCCGGAGGAAGCACAAATACTCATAGGGATTACACAACTCGGACAATCCATGTCCAGAGGGATAGTGCACATAGACCTGCCGGAAGTCGGGGATTCGATTAAGAAGGGGGAGATGCTTGTGGCTTATGAAACCATAAAAGCCGTTTCTCAGATATCCCTTCCTTTTGATGCAAAAGTCACGGGGGTCAATGAAAAACTCTGGGAAGACCCCAACATCATTAACAGCAGCCCTTACAGCGAATGGCTCGTACGGGTTAAAGGCGAGTTTAAAGATGGCAAGGTTATGAACGTGAAAGAGGCAGCAGAGTATTACAAAAGATTAATCGCAAAAGAGCGCGGACGGTATGCGGATAATTAAGTTTATATATGACGATGTAATAACCAATAAAAAGAGGCAAAAATATGGTGGAAATAGATGGATATAACCTTCCAGATGAGTTGTATTATACTAAAGATCATACATGGGCGAGAGTGGAAGATAATGGTGGCGTAACTGTTGGCATGGATGCCTTCGGCGCGAAATCAGCAGGCAATATAGAGTTCATAGATCTCCCCATGGAGGATGATGAATTTGAAGGGGGAGAGGCTTTTGGCTCGCTGGAGTCTGCAAAATGGGTGGGCGGACTGCTGATGCCTGTCTCGGGTACGGTCACCGAGGTAAATGAGAATATCGAGGATGAACTCGGTCTCCTGGCAAAAGACCCTTATGGCGAGGGCTGGCTAATTAAGATAAAACCCGCCAATTTAAAAGACGAACTGAAGGCTCTCATTCACGGCGCTGATGTCGGTCCCTGGCTTAAGAAAGAGATTGAAACAAGGAAGAAGAAATAATTACCACTCTACCCCGTCTTTAAACTCATAATCAACTACCTCAAGCTTGACCCTTTCTCCTCTGTTATTGTAGCATGTCCAGCTTGAGTTTGTAAAGGGCGAGGCGACAATTATATGATACTGCCCTTTTCTATCGAACAGTTCAAGGTCGTCGGTTGAAGGGGTTGTGTCTCCGGATGGATGGCTGTGCACCGTTCCGACCGTATGTATGTTGGGAAGCATAAAGAGCTGCATAACGGCGCTCTCCTCGCCCGACTCTGTTCCCGGGACGATGACCACGTCTGTTATAATGTCATCAGTGGTCTGGAGCATCCCTGCGAACTCACTTGGAGCGGAGGATTTGCTCACCTCAAGTATGAATTTTAATGTGTCACGTGCGATTTTCATAGGTTACGAAATGTATATATTAAGATAGCAGTATTAGAAGAAAGCCTTTTTCGGGCTGGTAGCTTAGACAGGCAGAGCGTCGGACTCTTAATCCGACGGTCGTGGGTTCAAATCCCTCCCAGCCCGCCTGTTAATTAATATACGTGAACATTCTTTATATGGCAATCTTAAATTAATAATCATTAATGATACCGAAAGGTTTTTATTCGTTTAATATCTATAATCGTATGAGGATAATGGTGTGACCATTCCAGCAGGGCAGGTAACTCCGGCTTCGTCCAGAACGAAATTCTCCTGGGACATAAGCCCGGTTGGGTTGAAATCCTCCTTTAAAGGAGCCACAATCGTTATTCCTCTCTGGAACATCTGATACCTGTTTTCAGCACTTTCGTAGTGAGTATCTCCCCCCACCTTTTCCGGTTTAGAACTGTTTGCCGTCTTCTCATAAAGCGATACCTCGCTTTATGCGGTGTTCAGGTATGCTTTGCATACCTGTCGTTTGAAAGTTTTACAAGCGGCACAAGGATATCGCTGTCATAAGTATTGCCAGAGGTGGTTATGATATTTGTCACAAATCCGTCTTCGGATTTCATCACATTCGCTTTATATCCTGTGAAAGTCTTTTCATCAGATTTAGCCCCGTGTCGTGCATCTTTATCCACAAGGCTCACTAATTTGTCCTTTACATGCTCTTTTTTCTTCTTGACTTCACCATTTTTCTCTTCTATGTTCTCGTTCAGTTGCTCGATTTTTTGGTTAACGGATGGCGATTCCAGTTTCTCAGCTTTGCTCTTTATCTTTCTTGCTTCTTCATCAGCGATCTTTTTCCCTCCCATTTCTTCGTAAAGCTTGGGATCGGCTTTTTCTATTTCTTCCATCTCTCTTCTCCAAGCCTGTCCCTGAAATCGCCCAGTGCACTGTCGTCGTATGAGGGGTCTTCTACTGGAATTCCTATGAACCATTTTATGACAAGATGATATCTGGCAGCCTGTTCCATTTCTCGGTCTGAATAGTCCATCAGGTACTGGACCAACGCTTGAGCGGAACATTATTTCAGGGAGGTTTTTTACTGGTCTGCCCTTGTCTTGTGAGTAAAGGTCCTTGCAGGCTTCATTCACGAAGGAGAAGTCCACCTGTTCGTTTATCCTGTATAGAATATGGTCTTCGGGTATCAGTTTATCATAGATGTCCGGTCCGTACGCAAAGGTTGCCTGGTGGTGATTCCAGAGAGGAAACATATTATCACTTCCAATTTAGAATTTTTATGTAATATAAGCATTTAAAGGATATAAATGCTTCGATACGTAACGTTTATTTCAAATGCAGAACTAATTATCGACAAACATTAAGTGAAATTAGTAAAAGTTATGTACTTTTCCGACAATCTCGTATCAGATGTAACCACGCAACTTATTATTGCAAGAAATGGTTTCATTCATATATGCTATGATACATAACAGCGAGACCCATT
>CAYSLW010000045.1:0-11390 GCA_964431955.1 uncultured Candidatus Methanoperedens sp.
CTAATACCGGTTCTAATAAGGCGGAGGAGTTCTGGTAAGCTTTCCTCGTGAATCCTTTTAAATCTATAGTCACAGCATCAGTATATTTCAAAATCTTTTTTAACGGTTCGGGATTCATGGCGCCGTTGGAATGCCATAATATCTTCAATCCTTTTTCTTTAGCAATAACTGCTATGTCATAAACATATTCGTAAAATACAGTCGGTTCGTTGTAGGTGAAAGATATTGTGGGAATCTTCCTCTCCCGAGCAAATTCAACAGCTTTTTCCGGCGGTAAATCATAAGTCGTCAAATCTTCCGGGTTTGCCTGAGATAAGTGCCAGTTATGACAGTGACGACATCTGAAATTACAACCGGCGGTGCCAAAACATAATATATCGGTTCCGGGCAACAGGTGTAATTGCGGCTCTTTCTCAACAGGGTCTATATGCACGGCAGACGGTTTTGCATAAACTAAAGAGAAATATTTTCCATCTATATTCTCACGAACACGGCAGAAACCTCGTTTTTGCGGCGCTACAATGCACATCTTAAAACAAGTTGTACATTGTATTTTTTTATCATTCAACTTCTGATAAAACATTGTCTCTTTAAAATCAGTAGTTAAATGTTTTTGGTTTTTATTGTTATCTTTTAGTGGATTCCGTAATAGTCTCTGAAACCCAAATAGTTTTGAAACGCCGGTCTGCAGCCAGATTACTACCAAACCGACTACGGATGCAATCACTCCCAGTAAAATTTTTCTGCGGCTTATCATTTTACTGCCATGTTTATTTAAATATTTTTCGATATCATTTTACAAGTCTGTTACTCATTTCTGATATCTCCAACCGCTTTATACAGCCTGTCCATAATGGCTCTTCCAAGTCCAATTTCCGGAACCGGTTCCGCATAAATAATGTCCAGACCGGCTTTATCCAATCTATACAGACAGGGGAACAGATTGGCGGCTGCTTCTACGATATCTCCTTCGTGGGAAAGAATCTCAACAACCTCGCATGGTATATTCGTTTTTAAGGGAGTAAATGCAAGAAGTCCCACCTTCTTGCCCTTTTCAAATTCAATTTTAGCGGGCGAAATGAGGCGAATAGGTGTTTGCGGCGAATAGTGTCTTGGCAGCTGACCGGGAGATAGCGGGCTTAAAGAATCAGGAGTATGAATTTTTACCTCGCCTATCACCTTTTCTATCTCCTCAAGAGCAAGACCGCCGGGTCTGAGAAGATGCGCCTTCCCAGAAGCCAGCAAGAGAACTGTGGATTCTACGCCGATGGGGCTCCTGCCGCCATCAAGTATGAGATCAATTTTATCTCCCAACTGCTCTTTTACATGCTCCACCGTTGTAGGGCTTAAATAACCGAATAAATTGGCACTGGGTGCGGCAATGGGAGTATCTGCTTCTTTTATAAGTTCCAATGCTACGGGATGGGAAGGCATTCTCACAGCGACGGTTGGGAGCCCTGCAGTAACAATATCCGGTACAATCTCTGATTTTGGGAGAACTAATGTAAGTGGTCCGGGCCAAAATCTCTCCATGAGCGTTCTCGCCATTTTATCTGCTTTCAGGCATAACCGCTCAACGTCCTCCGGAAAGCTTATATGCACGATTAACGGATCAAAATTGGGTCTTCCCTTTACCTCAAAAACCCTTGCAACCGCCAATGGATTAAGGGCGTCTGCTCCCAATCCGTAAACAGTTTCTGTGGGAAAGGCAACTAAACACCCCTCACGGATAATTTCAGATGCTTTTTTTATATTTTCAGATGTGGCGGTTAGAATATTAGTCATAATTCAAGTATTTCCTCTATTTTTTCTATAGGAATCTTACCAGCAAACTCACTATCTTGTATAACTTTAATCAGGGCCGCTATAGGAATTAAGCCGCTATTGTGGGTAAAAAAGAATACAGCATAAATGGCAGCATTTCGTGGTCCCATCTGGCGAAAATTGTGGGATATGACTTTTGCTTCAGTCTTTGGTGGTCCTATGCTCTCATCTATAAGAAGCGCTCCCCTTTTCATAGCCATAATGCGATCTTTATTGTGTGCCAAACCATCTTCCGAGGTAATAATTATTAGATCGGGTTCGCTAATGCCATGAAAGTGAATTTGTCTGTGGCAGATAATAACCTCAGCAGTAGAAAAACCTACCCCAACTGTAACAGGGTAACTTCCTTTTTGGGTGACTGAAAGTCCTGAAGCAACTGCCGCGCGAGCCAGTAATGAAGCGGTGCGTTGTATGCCTTCACCAGCTGAGCCACCCAGAATTATCGAAAATGGTCTCTTGAGATTAGACTCAATTTCAACTTTTATTTCTGGTATCTTTTCAAAAAGTGAAGGCAAGTTTTGACGATATTGGAGTGAATAAGTATCCCTGTTTTTTGTTTGCCACACCCCTATCTTCTGTTTAGCCTCCTCAATTATTGCATCAAGTTTTATCAAAAAATCAAAGAATACCCCGCAGCTTGCTGCGGTTGGGATGAATTTGTAAATTAAACAATTCCATATATAGAAAATTCCGAACCCGAAGGGAAAAGTTTCGTAATACCCCGTTGCTTGCAGCGGGGATAGGAACTTTTAGAATTTTCTTTTATTCCTGGATTCAATTTCACTCCATAACTTGGGCAGAGTTCCACAACATCCACAAGACAAAAACCATTTACTTTGAATGCTTCTGCCAGCTCATCTGAAAAATTTCCTCTACCAATGATTCGTCTCACATAGGGTGCACCTGCAGAGTGTGCCAGTGCACAAATATCATAACCTGTAGTAGGATTTCCCTCAGGGGTTATTGTTGTTTTGAAGCCACAGGGGGTCAATCCGCTTGCTTGTCCACCAGTCATTCCATATAGCATATTGTTGTGGATAACAACGGTCATGTTAATGTTCAGGCGTGCAGATTCCAGTAAATGCTGCAGTCCAATGGTAGCACCACCATCCCCAATGAAGACTATAACCTTTTTCTTTGGGTCAGATAATCCGAGTGCAATTCCTGCTCCTAGAGCAACAGATCTCCCATGCAGAGCGTGCACAGTATGGATGTCAAAGCAACGGTCTATAATGCCATGACAACCAATATCCGTAACCAGGATCACATCCAGTGGCGTTAATCCGTTTTTCTCAAGCCCAATTGCTGTGTTTCTGGCAATGAGGTGATGTCCGCACCCTTTACAATAAGGCAATTCAGTTGTTTTGAGGAACTTTGTATTCATGTCCTCTCCACCTTCTCTACCAACTCTTGAGGTGTAATCATCCTCCCGATAGCACCCACAGTAGCCACATTAACAGGTTTCTTTCTTCCAAAAAGAATTTCGCAATATTGACCGCTTAGATTTTCTTCCGCTATTATGACTCGCTCATATCTATTTAAAATTTTAAAGTATTCAGTAGGCACAGGTAAAAGTGTTTTGGCAATTAAAAGGGATACAGGAAAGCCCTTCTCTCGCAAAAGATGAACCGCTTCACGGGCAGCAGTAGAAGTAATTCCATAAGAAAATATGAGTGAATTTGCATCCTCCATTTCATCCAATTCATAATAAGTAAAATTAGATAGGTTTTTCACAATTTTCTCCTGCAGACGGCATGTATTTGCCATCGCTTCCTCAGCAGAATGTTGGAGCAAGCCCCTTGTATCGTGTGTTGAAGCAGTCAATCTCACCTGATGTCGGTCGTTGCCTACGGGTAAAAAAGCAGGAACAAAATTCTGGCCAGCTGCATAGGGCTGATAAGTAGCCTCGCCATTGTAAAAGCGATCCTGCACAGGTTTAATGGGGGATAAATTGGCTTTATTGAAACTTCGTAAAGTCATAACCTTTTCTTTAGAAGTGAGAAGGACCAGCGGGGTTCGCAGCCGGGCAGCAATTGACACCGCGGAAGCAGACAGGTTCCAGCAGTCTTCAAAATCGGAAATACACAAAGTAGGAACTGGATGTCCACCCGATATAAGTCCACGGAGGAGCAAAATATCACCTTGGGCGCCACAGGTAGCAGTTCCGGTTGAAGGACCAAGCCGTTGCACCAGAATAATAACCATTGGCAGTTCCATCATAAACGCCATATTGATAGATTCTATCATTAAAGCAAACCCAGGAAAATATGTAGCAGTAACAGGCATCTTGCCAGTAGCCGAGAATCCTGACATCCATTGCAATGCAGTAATTTCATCCGGCGCTGCCAATGCAATGGGAAAGCGTTGAGTGCCGTAGAGATACAATAAATTTGCCGGTGTTATCGGATAACCGATGAAAACATTGGCGCCTGCTCTAACACAGGCTTCGATTATAATACGCGAACCATCTATCAACACCAATTTATCTTCTCTGTCCGGCATAAACATACACCTCAGTGCTTTGTAACCCAAAGGTCTCAGAGTATCCAACTTTGCCCGGTGCTCTGCTAATTTGAATTGAACACCTTCGAACCTACCAATAGGCTGCCCGTCTCAATTTCAAGTATTCCATCCTATTCTCCTTGACCGAGGGTATATGCTCGCTGACCATTCATCAGGTAGAGATTTTCAAGCTTGATCCACTCGAGGTTGTTTTGCTCAATGCGTTCCAGTAGCCATCGGATATCGGCGTGTGTCGGGGGAGTGGCTCCCTCGGGTACTCGGAAACGGCAACGCCAGTGGTCGGTACAAAAAGTCTCGGGGTAACCGCCCGGATACACCTTCTGCCCACGATTGGTAATCATAATCAGGCGAAATTCGGGCTCAGCAAGTTGTTCCAGCTTCCGGCCAAGCTCATCGGCGGAGATTTTGCCATCCCCAATGAAGACGTCCACGCCGTCGAGTTGCATCTCCGCATTGCGCACATTGGTCAGTTTCGGCTTCTGAAACTTAACGCTCCTGTACTTTGCCGGTTTAAGGTGTTCAGGCTTTTGTCCCAGACGAGCAACCACGGCTTCAGCAAACTCCCGTGTGCCGACCTCCGTGTATTTTGTCTCGCCCGCAGCCTTTGCTTTGCGGACCAGGTCGTAGGTCCACACGCGGTCTTCGATGGTCTTAAGCCAAGCATTGTGAATCCGCGCGGCGGCATCTGATTGACCGATGCTGATCAACATCATCACTCCGGCAAGAAGCAAACCGGAGGGATTGGCTATGCCTTTCCCGGCGTGACGGGGAGCCGAACCGTGTATCGCCTCAAACATCGCATGTTCATCTCCGATATTTGCCCCGGGGGCGAGTCCTACCGAGCCAGCAATCTGCCCCAGCATGTCAGAAGCGATATCCCCATAAAGATTGGGCATAACGACCACATCGAAGTTGGTGGGAGTGTCCGCCAACTTTGCCATCCCTATATCTACGATCCAGTGCTCGTTCTCGATATCCGGATACTCGGGGGCAATCTCATCGAATATCCTGTGGAAGAGCCCATCGGTGAGCTTCATGATGTTGTCCTTTGTCATGCAGGTAACCTTCTTACGGCTATAGGCGCGAGCGTACTCAAAAGCAAAGCGTATTACACGCTCACAACCTGGACGCGAGATCAACTTTAGACACTGGACAACCTCGGGCGTCTGCTGGTGTTCGATTCCCGCGTAAAGGTCCTCTTCGTTCTCACGAATGACGACCACATCCATGCCAGGATACTTTATCGGCACAAAAGGATGATAGCTAATGGCCGGGCGTACATTGGCATAAAGGCTGAGTGTTTTGCGAACCGTGACATTCAGGCTTTTGTACCCACCCCCTTGGGGTGTGGTAATAGGAGCCTTGTAAAACACTTTGTGTGCTCTGAGAATGTCCCAGGTTTCCTCCGTAATTCCGGCTGTGTGTCCTGCAAGGTAAACCTTCTCGCCAATCTCAACAAACTTCGGCTCAATACTAGCACCACCTTCCGTCAAGATATGGAGACACGCATCCATGATCTCTGGACCGATACCATCGCCTTTGGCGACGGGGATCTCTTGGTTATTCTTCATCATCATACCTCCTTTTTGGTTTATAAGTATTGTCAAAAATCTTGCAACTTTTTTGGGTTTTCTCTTTTTTAAGGGCTCTCATAGCTGAAGAATCTCCTTAATCTCTTTTAGTATGTCTTTTAAGGAAGGCACATCTTTGAACCACTCATTTTCAGTAATTTCATTGGTACAGGCACAATAAATCTGTGAGATCACTTTACCTAATTCCTGTGGTAATATCTCTGGTTTCAAACTGTAAATATCTTTCCTTCAACCTCATTACCTCTTCTCCAAAAACCTCTCCCCGATGCTCAAATTTTTTAAACATATCAAAACTGGCGCACCTCGGAGATATCAAGACCACGCCCCCGGGTTTTGCCTCCTTAAAAGATAACCTGACTGCTTCTTCCATGCAAGCGACTTTTTTTATAGGGACCACACCCTTCAGTTGAGCCCGGATTCTGGAAGCATCTTCACCAATTAGAACCAGAAGCTTGATTTTATCATTTAAGACAGGCTTTAACAACGAAAAATCTCCTCCTTTATCCTTTCCTCCCATTATTATCACTATTTGACCTGAGGCAGAATTAAGACTTGAGGACGCCTTGAAAACAGCATCCACATTGGTAGCCTTGGAGTCATTGATAAAATCCACCCCGCAAATGCTGGTCACAAATTCCATTCTATGCTTTAAACCTTTAAAACTCTTTAAGCCTATCTTAATTATATCTGTTTCCGTTCCTTCTAAAATGAGAGGTATAGATGCTGCTAAAGCATTTTCTATATTGTGCAGACCAATCAAAGGAAGTTCCGAAGATTTAAAGAAAATCAACTCTTCTTCCCTGTCTCGGAAAATAAAATTACCGTCTATAAGGAATGTGCCTCTTGAAATTTTTGATTTGCGGGAAAACCAATAAACACCGTCAGAAGTCCCTGTCACAGGCAAGGCTTCCTGCTCTTTGGGATTACTTCTAATGGGGTAAATCTCGCCTGTTGATAAATAAGAAAAATGCTTTCTGGTTAAGGAGTCATCAAAATTCAAGATAATCTTATCTTCTGAAGTGATATTCTTAAAGATATTTTTCCTTGTCTCTATATAGGACTCAATTGACGGATATCGGTCAAGGTGATCTTCAGATATATTTGTGAGTATAACATAATCCGGTTTAAACAATTTTATCTGTTCTAACTGAAAACAGGAAACCTCTACAACAGCATATTCATCGGTTCCTATATTCTCAACTTCACTTATAAATGGAATTCCAATATTTCCCAAAAGATAACTCTTTCTTCCGGCAGCTCTAAAAAGATGGTGCACCAGGCTGGCAGTAGTGGATTTGCCGTTGGTGCCGGTTATAGCGATTAGTTTTCCCTTTAAAAATATAAATGCCAGCTCAATTTCGGAAATAACGTCTTTACCATTTTCTTTTATTTTTTCAAACTGTGGAAATTTGAATTTGCTTATTCCCGGACTCGTTACAAAAAGCTCAGCTTCAGCAATTTTTTCGAAATCAAAGAGACCAAAATCAAATCTTACCCCTTTTTTTTCTAAACACGCAATATCGCTTTCGAATTTACAGCGTTTGCTTTCATCAAATACTGTAATATTGGCCTCTTTTTTCAGTAAAAAATCGACCACTGCTCTTCCGGTCAGTCCAAATCCTATTACTGCTACTTTTTTATTTTTTAACCTCATAACTTTAGCCCAGCCTTCTCATAAGTTCTTAAAATGCTCTTTCTAATCGAGGAACAGCATTCAATTTTCCTTTTGCGTCAAAAAATCTCTTTGCCTCTCCTGCTGTGTATAGAGAACCGGTAATACAGATTGTGTCATCATCTTTCACCTCGGATAAGGCAGCATCTATTGCCTCTTTTACACCTTTTATTATAGAAACATTTGGATTGAATTGCAGCACAATATCATATATCTCCTCTGCCGAAGCAGCCCTGGAAGACTTTGGCTCGGTTACAATAACTTTGGAAGCCAGTGGAACAAGCTCCCTGATAATCTTTTTTATCTCTTTATCTTTGAGTATGCCGACAATTAACACTATATCCCTATTCCCGGCCAGCTTTAATAAAGTTTTTTTAATTTCTCTTGCTGCAGGATAATTGTGGGCACCGTCTAATATTACCATAGGAAATTGCCTGACTATCTCCATTCTGCAAGGCAAGTATGCTTTTTTCAATCCTTTCTCTATAATTTCAGGGGCAATCAGGATGTCGTGAAATTTAAGAACTTCTACTGCTGCAATAGCACAGCAGGCATTTATGATTTGATATTTACCCAGAAGAAATATTTTCAAATTCTCAAATTTTGAGAAAATCCCATCTACCCCGTTAGAAATTTTGTCATTACTTCCTGAAGTTCTGGTATTTCTAACGGGGTAAACATTAAAAGACTGCCATTCCCGGTTAGCCTTCAATGTTTCGAAAGTTATATCATCTCCTACCCGATACAGCTTTGCATCTTTTTCATTACATATTTCTTTAATAATTTTAAGTGCACTTCTCCCGGCAGCAGTAATTACTAAACTGTTTCTTTTAATAATCCCTGCATGTTCTCCCGCAATAGATGTGATCGTGGATCCCAGCACATCCATATGATCATAATCACTGTTAGTTATTACTACAGCAAGAGGTTTATCTATAACGTTCGTGGCATCCAGCCGTCCTCCCAAACCCACCTCCAGTACTACAAAATCAACCTGCTCTTCTGCGAAATAAATAAAAGCCATGGCAGTTACAACTTCAAAATATGTGGGGCGACCAGATTCAGAATCAGCAGCTACTTTTGCAATATGTGGTTTTAACCAGGTTAAGATTTTTGCTGCTTTCACTTCCTGTATCTGAATACCATTTACAGATATGCGTTCAGTAAAATCAATCAAATGGGGTGATGTATAAGCACCCACTTTAAATCTCGCTTCTTTGAGTATAGAACTAATAAATGCAACTGTAGAACCTTTGCCATTTGTTCCGGCAACATGAACAACTTTAAGCCCGGTATGAGGATTGCCTGAAAGTTCAAGGAGTTTCTTTATATTAAACAAATCTAATTTTACCCCGAATTTTCCTAATCCATATAAATACTTCAAAGCTTCGCTATATTTCATATTCTACCGCCTGCATTGCGTTTTAGAAATCTTCCTCTACCAACCTTTCCCACAAACTTTCCATCCTTTGCTATCACCTCTCCATGAGAAATGGTTATTACCGGATAACCCTTCAATCTCATGCCCTGATATGGTGACCAATCGCAGTTTGTAGTAAGATTTTTATAACTAATGGTTACTTTTTTCTTCGGGTCAAAAATAACAATATCCGCATCACTGTCTACTTTTATTGTTCCTTTCTGTGGATAAAGGCCAAAAAGTTTTGCAGGATTAGTTGCAATAAGCTCAACGAACCTGTTAATAGAAAACTTCTTGCTGTTGACACCGGCGTTATAAACCACAGGAAGCAAATTTTCTACACCTGGTAAACCATACGGAATCCTGGTGAAGTCACCATGCCACATATCTTTCTGGGCGGTAGTAAAGGTGCAAGTATCAGAACCTATCGTTTGAATGGTTCCATCAACAAGACCTTTCCAGAGTCCAATGCAATCTTCCTGACGGCGCAGCGGGGGGCAGGTTGCATAATAATGACCGTGTTTTTTCTTCAAGAGGTCATCTGTCAAAACAAGATATTGAGGACATGTTTCCGCATGAACATTTACGCCTTTTTTTCTACCTTCAGATACAGCCCTTACACCTTCTTTGGTTGAGATATGCGCGATAAATAAATTTCCTTTTGCCGCTTCAGCCAGAGTAATAGCTCGTTGTACAGCTTCTCTTTCAGCGAAGTCAGGACGGGAAAGGGCAAGATAGTAAGCGCTGGTTTTACCTTCGTTAAGATATTTTTCGCTCAAATATTTAGTAATAAATGCATTTTCAGCATGGACACAAATGAGTGCCCCTAATTCAGCGCTTACGATGAGAGCTTGCCAGAGGTCATAATCATCAGTAATCCAACCCTCTTTATAACACATAAATATTTCACTGAAAGAAGGAATACCGTATTTGACAGCTTCCTTCATTTCATCCCAAACTTTTGGGTTTTTCCAGCTGGTAATACCCGCATGTAAACCATAATCGATACACACCTTTCCATCTGCTTCTTTTCGGCGCGCTTCAATAGTTTCCATGAGTGTTTTCCCTTTAGACTGAAAAGCAAAATCAATAACAGTAGTTACGCCTCCACAGGCAGCAGCCTTGGTGCCATTTTCAAAATCATCGGCTGAAACTGTACCACAGACAGGAACTTGAAAATGCACATGGGCATCAATACCTCCGGGCATAACGAGCATTCCTTTGGCATTGATGACAGTTACCCTGTTAGAAGTCCATTCCGCAGGCACATTAGTTGTCAGAGAGGGCTTATTTGTAACCGGGTTTACATTCGGACAGGTACATTTTATGTTTTTACCGATTTCCTTTATCTTTCCATTTTCGATACCCACATCAGCTATAAACATCTTTTCTGCGGTTACTACTTTCCCATTTTTAATAATTAAGTCCATGCTTCACCGTGTTATGCCAGTTTTTCCTTAATAATACCGACTATTCTATCCATACCCATTCTGCGCGAACCCTTGATCAAAATAATATCTCCAGGACTTAAAATATCAAGAAGACACTTCGCTGTTTCTTTTTGATTACTGCAAACAATTATATCTTCCTGATTCATGCCATTATCTTTTGCAGCATCAGCAATATAGCGGGCAAGATTTCCCACAGTTATTAATATATCAATTCTAAAAGCTGTGCATATCTTACCTATCTGATAATGGAAACTTGAGGATTTTTCCCCCAATTCCAGCATGTCGCCTAAAACAGCGATTCTTCTCCCGGCAGTGTTTACCCCGTTAGAAATTTTGTTACACCTTCTCGAAGATTTGGTATTTCTAACGGGGTGAACATTTTTTAAAGTAAAGAGAGCCTCTTTCATTGATTGAGGATTGGCATTATAGCAGTCATTGATGATTCTGACATCTTTTAGATCAATTAACTCCATTCGCAAAGGCGGAAACCTGACTTCTCTTAAAGCCGCAATTACCTTCTCCAAATCCAAACCAAAGACCAAATGAGAAACAGCAATTGCCGCCAAAGCATTATAAACGTTACAATAAAAGATAGTATTCAACCTGACTTTATATTTATCACTATTATCATTTAGGATGAATTCGGTAAATGTATCTTCAATCTGTATTTGAGAAGCAGAAAAATCAGCATTGTTTTTTATTCCAAAGGTAATTACCCGTCTCGCTTTAGTTTTATCTTTCATCCTTACCACATAAGGATCATCAGCATTCAGGATTGCTACACCATCCTTCGGTAAAGATTCCACCAGTTCTAATTTTTCCTGATATACTCCTTCCTTTGTTTTTAAATCATGTAAGTGCGTATCGCCTATATTTGTAATGATACCAATTGAAGGTCGGGCAATTTC
>CAYSLW010000046.1:0-2197 GCA_964431955.1 uncultured Candidatus Methanoperedens sp.
TGATGCAGCGCATATATGGAAATGCGTAATGCTTACACATAGCAAGTTTTAAGTAAAAAGCGACCATTACTACCATTCAGATTGGCTGATTTCTTGAAACTATAAAGAAAAAGAAGGACAATAAAATGGTCTCGCAGGATTTCATCACGGTTTTCTTGGAGATATACAATGCAGGCGCGGCGTTAGTAATAATCTTCCTCCTCGGGCAGATTCTCTTGATGATGCACAGGGTGGATAAAAACCTGCTGAAAGCCAGGCTCTTCCTCAATGAGGAGACGATGAGCCGTACATGGATGTACTTCTCGATAGCGGGAGCGGCTTTTGCCACCAACGCCTTTGTCAAGATATACGCTACCTTCACGTCTAAAGCGAATGTACTGAAAAACCTCTACTTAATCGAAATAACCCAGCTCATTTTCATCATAGCTTTCATCCTTGCGATCTACAGCTGGTACGTGTTCATAGGCAGCTTTGCCAGAGTGAGAGGGCAGGCAGCCAGAAACTATGGCGTCAAAAGTACTTCTGTGTAATTTTTTTAAGAATCCACATTCCTCCTGCTAACTACGGAAAAAGCCTTGAGTTCGACACTGCTGCTGGGAAGCTCGTTGTCAGGAGTATAAATGGGATAAAGGTGCTGTGATGCGTGGAGTACCAGAGAATACTTACAGATAGAGATATATACAAAACAGCAAATATGCTAACATCGAACTTAAGGAGATGAAGAAATGGCAACACCCATAGAACTTGGATTGGTTTTAGAGGGAGAAGATGCAAAGGAGTTCTGGGAAGACAGGAAGCATCCGAAAGTTACCAAAGAAGAGTTAGAACTGTTTAAAGAAGCCATGCGAATTTGTAAAACCCATTTTAGAGATTAATGGAACAAATACCTTATAATGAACTCCAGATAGTGCTTTTAACTAAAAGGCATAACCTCGCTTCTTTTAATTCTACCAATGACGATTTAAATGATTTCTTGAAAAATGACGCTTTAAAATATCAAGAAGAAATGGTAAGCAGAACTTACCTGTGCCTTTGGGGAAAAAGCATCGTTGGATATGTCACATTAGTTACGGATACTCTTGAAGTCAAGGCAATCGATGAGAAGGAACGGCTTGACGGGTATCATTATCAAAAATTCCCATGTGTCAGGATTGCAAGGCTTGCGGTAGATAGAGGATTTGAGAAAAGAGGTATTGGGAGATTCCTGTTATCTACAGCGATAGGCAAAGCTATATCTGTCTCCAATGAAATCGGGTGCAGGTATATAACAGTCGATTCTAAGCCCGAATCTTTTGGCTTTTATGAAAAGCACAATTTTAAGATTGTAAAAAAGTACAAGAATAGTAAGTATCCTAAGATGTATTTAGATATGTATCCGATAGCTGTTATGATGCGCTCTAAAGAAACTTTGGGAGAATTCAAGAAATAATGCTCTATACTATAGTATTTAATCTGCGGTTCAGAGCACGAGGTTTATTTTGGAATTGTAAAATAGAACGTGCTCCCCCTGCCTCTTACACTCTCAACCCATATCTTCCCTCCCCATAGATCTACATTTGACTTTGCTATGAAGAGTCCTATTCGCATTCCCTGCTTTCTGGTGAGAGGGTCGTCTGCCATGTAGAACCGCTCAAAAATAAAGGGTATATCCTTTTCCTCTATCCCTATGCCTGTATCGCTAACACTGGCTTCTATTTCTTTTCCTCTGTTCAATACCTCTATCCTGATCTCGCCGTTCTCAGGCGTGTATTTGATAGCATTGGAGAGCAGGTTCGAGAATACCTGAGAGAGCTTTCTCCTGTCAATTTCTATGGTAATATCCGCAACATTGCGTATTATCTTCTGCATGGGGTTGAGGTTCTCAAGTATCTCTTTTATAAGACCTGGAATATGCACTCTTTCCCTTTCTAATCTCATCCTTCCGCTGTCGATGCGTATAATCTCCACAAGGTCGCCAACAAGCCTGTTAAGCTCAAGTGCATTTCTTTCTATAATCTCAATGTATTTCCTCTGCTTCTCGCTCATCTCAGTACTGCTGAGCATGTCAAGATAACCTATTATAGGCGTAAGAGGAGAGCGCAGCTCATGAGAGGTGATTCTTAAGAAATTGTTTTTCAGCTTATCAAGCTCCTGCAGCCTTTCATGCGCCTGCTGCAGCTCGCTGTAGAGCTTCGTAAGCCTGTGCTCAATTTCCACC
>CAYSLW010000046.1:2297-11389 GCA_964431955.1 uncultured Candidatus Methanoperedens sp.
ACCATTTGTATCAGTTACCACAATGCCGTCAGCGGATGTAGATATTATGAAATCTAAGTAGTTCTTAGTCTCGCTCAGGTTCTTCTCTAAGAGCTCCTTCTCCTTCTTTATTCTGTGCTTCTCTATGCTCTGCTTTATCAGCAAAGGAAGCTTCTGTAAAAGGTTAAGGGACTTTATTATGTAATCGTACGCTCCATGTTTTAACGCCTGCACCGCTATCTCCTCTGAGCCCATGCCTGTGAGGAGTATCACTGGTATGCCGCTCACCTTGCTTAAAAACTCAATACCATTCATGCCGGGAAGCCTGTAATCCACAAGAATAAGGTCGTAGCTTTTCTCGGAAATCCTCTTCAGCCCCTCTTCCCCTGAGCAGACTAACTCCACATCTATGTCTTTCAGCGTGCTGCAGATAAGTTCTGCATGGTCGGGGTCGTCTTCAATTAGCAATAGCTTCATTTTATCTCTAACGTATTCACATGCACCCGGTAGAAGGGTATCTGGCGCACTTTTTGAACGAAGTCCCTGCCCATGAGTTTAGAATATTTTTTCATAAATTTTATTCGAGTTCAGGTCCTCTATCACTCTTTTCCCCTTATTGGAGAGTCGATAGTATGAAACCCCATTGTGGTTCACCAACTCTACAACCCCGAGTCCGGTGAGGGAATTGTTTCTATCGTATCGTGCCCCCATTCCTTTCAGTCCTCCAAGCACGTTTGTGGCATCGATGTTTGTATGCCTTGATATTTCTGAAGGATAAGATGCTTGAGGCTGGATTTTATAGAGGTACATCAGTATCTCAGTTCTAACCCTGCTTTTCTTTAAAGACCTTATGATATGACCGTATCCAATCTCTTCTGTCATTTTAGTAGTTTATTTATTGCATTCAATAAATCCTTTACCATGAATGGCTTCCACATATAGTCTTTTGCGCCTACCTTAATCGCTTTTTTTATGCACTCCATGTCCCCGACTGCGCTTATGACGAGAATCAAAGCTTCTTTGTCGTACTCTATTATTTTTTTTATAGTTTCGATGCCGTTGAGGTTGTCCATCACCAGATCCATTGTAACCATATCAGGCTTGAATTCCCTGTATTTTTCCAGGGCTTCTACGCCGTTTGAGGCTTTTATCAGCTCATATCCTTCAAGCATCTCTCTTAGCATATCGTGCATGTAATCAGCATCGTCCACAACTAATATCTTCATGCTGCCCTCCATACCCTTACTTTATTCAGCATCCCTTTAAACCTTGCTCGCACCTGCATGTGCACCAGCATATCTACCTGCACATATCTCTATTTATGTAATCTCGGAGCTTAATTGCTATTCAGGCGCCTCACAATCAATATAACCGCAATCGCAGCAGCAGCCTCAAACCCGGGCACTTCTATTTTTGTCTTTGGTCTCTTCGCGGTAGCGGTGGCTGCCGGAGTTTGAACTGGCATCAAAGGTTCGGTTGTGAACGGAGCAATCGTGGGCACAACTGCAGTTTTATTAACAGGTATGGCATGAGAATTCAGCACTATCGAGGTCTTCGCGATCATTTTTGCATAAGAGTACTGGGAAATCCTGTCATATGGGCTGGTCGTGGTTTCGGCGTACTCATATGCGCTCACTGCAAGCGTGGGCTCGATTCCAGCCATACGTGCTTCGTTAATTGCCGCCCGTGCAGCGTCTGCGCTCTGTTCTACTTTTTTAGCAGAATCTGCCTTACCTAATAACCCTATGATTGCGCTGGCTTTTATTGTAGCATGAAGCGAATCGAAAATCGCGCCGGCATAATATCCCCGTTCCAGTTGTTTCTGGGCACGATTAATGTCCTCGTTCGCACCGCCGATAATCTCAGGATGAGCCCCGCTTTCCGAAAGCAGCGCCTGCATATAAGTATTGATTGATTGCGCCTGGCTCAGGTACCATCCTGCGCGGTCTTTTAATACATTTTCGGGCACCGCTTTTTCTCCCGGCAAAGCCAGTGTCAGCCACCATTGCGCTGTGCGCGCCCTCTCATGAGCAAACGCAAGTGAAGAAATCTTTTCATCCGTATCACTGAGTTTTTTTGCTTCTTCGAGTTTTGCCCTTGCAGTTGTTATCCTGGATTCCGCTGCGCCTACGGCTTCCACATCGCTTATCCCATACGATTTGAAGCTCTCGAGGCTTGTTTCTGAAAGTTTTATCTGGTTTTCAACTTTATTTACCAATTCGGTAAGATATTGTTCTTTATCCGAAGCTTTACTGTATCCGTCATCCCACTGCACAAAGCGCATAGTAAACATCGCATTAAAATATGAAGAGGTCGCAGCGTAGTATTTCTTATCGTTATACATCTTATCAGCCATTTTTAAAATTTCCTTTGCCTTTTCCATGAATTGATTTTTCGGAACTGCTGATGCGGCTTCTTCATACATGGCATCGGATTCTTTTTTCAGGTTAGTGGCAAGGGGTTCAAGCAGGTTGAGGTATTCAGACGTTAGAATTGTCCCTTTGTATGCAGGTCTGGTAATTTCCTGGTTTGTAAAAGCTAACACTGCATCCTGAATTGTACTGACTTCTTTCACCTCGACATTCAATTTTTTCCCAAGATCGCGCACGTCAACCGTTTCTTCCTTTTCCTCAGAAATTATTAAGGCTCCTTTTGCTCTGGTAACTGTTTTTCTTACGATAACTGTACTCTGTCCTTCAGGTATAAGAAAAAGAGTGGCGTTCTTGGCTGCAGCAGCCTCAAGCTTGAAAGGAATCCCACCCACGGGTCCTATAGACTCGTCCGGATTTATCATTCCTGTCATGACCACGTCGGGTTTCAATGTCCATTTGTTTATTGCAGCAATTGTTGCTACGGTCAATGCTCCGCCGGCTGAAGGTCCGCCTATAATGGGTGAACTTATGTCAATAATATAATAGAAATCATACATCTTCTGGTCAATACCAAGCACATCCGAAGCCACCATTGCCGCAAGTCTTGCTGAGCCCTGAAGGTCAACCTGGGTATATGGGTTTGTGTCCACGAAAACGTGACCCGTGCCGTTTGTAACTATCACTTTAGCGCTCAGGAGAACGCCCTCGTCCCCATCCCCGGTGCTGCGGTAGGCTACGAGCGGGATTGTGACACCGTCTTCCAGGGCATGAACACTGCTTACAGCCATCAAAAGCAGTAAAACAGCGCACAGGAATTTATTTACCATATCTATTCTACCCATACTCATATATTAGATAAAATACTTAAAACCAATGTTTATGCATCTACCTGACCCCTATAATATCACTTATAAAGGCATCTACGCAGTTGCAGACAGGAAAAACGAGCTTGTGGAACTAATGGAACATTCAAATTGCTACGGGGGCTCTGCATGGGCATTGTATCATTACTCTAAAAGCCCGCTTGTGATTAAAAGCCGCGCACTCGGGGACATGATGCGATACCTTGTCCGAGCGGGTCATTCTCCACTAAATCTGCGATCTTCAACTGCGGCAGCAGGTATCGAATCAGTCCTTATCAATGACAATGAAATCGAGATAACGTACAGCGGTCTTGGCGGCGGCGGAGTTGGCGCAACAACATGCCGTGCTTATGCAAACGGTGTTCTGCGCTGCAAAATTTCGGAGTCAGGCGGAGGAAAGCACGCAAGCGGTACAATCGTAGTCCTGCGAAGGGAAAGGGTGCTTGTGGGGATCGATAACACCGATTCAAAAGAGGTAGGAGCGACGTGGACGCTGGCGCATAATATCGCAGATGCGGTTGATTCGCTTGACCATAAATACATCTCCCATACCCTTGTCCAGCTTTATCCCGTCCCGGAGAAGACACAGAACTGCGTGGCTACTGTGCTTGAATTTGCATGCGTCGGTGGCGCGAAAAAGGAGTTGCTTGCGAAAATAAGAAAAGGGCTTCTAAAATACAGCGTGTCCGATGAGACGGGCATGGTGGCATTATCCGATTTTGATGCCTCTGCGCTCATGGAATACAGCAGGCTGTGCAGGAGCGGGATGATAACGGAGGAGCTTGCTATAAAAGCCGCGAAAGAAAACAATGTCGAGATATGCATCGGGGGTAAGGGCATGATAGGTGCCTTAGCAGCGCTTCCGTGGTTTTCGAGGAATGAGGAAGCCGTGATGATATGAAAATTATTGTGGAAAAACCGCAGATGAAAAAACTTATGAAAGTTTTATCAAACGAGGGGTATGCTTCGCATACCCCAACACTGCGTAAACCGAAGTCTCGGTTTATGAACGCCCCGAGTCGCGCCTCGGGAGGGCGCATCCACGTCAACCGTTGCGCCAGTTGACGTCGCCCACACGTATGCTTCGCCATACGTGGAGATACGTGTCTATGCATAACGGCGGGCATGACGCCGATGGTAGAGTAAAAGAGAGGTCTTTCAACCTCCCTCTCGCAAGAATACATTCACTGCCTTCAAAATATGTTGAGGTGATGTCTATATCAAGCCTTTCGCATTCGTAACCATAAACACGCCTTATGTTCTCGCGTCTACCCGTCGCTTTGGACGATGTCCAACCTTCCGTTACATACATGTCCATTTTTCACCTCATTTTATCAATACTACCGAAAAAGACGATTAACTATTTCTATTTTGTGCAGGATAATATAATTAATCCTTTAAAAGAATAGAATAATATGCGCTGAAAACCATGTTTTAAACAAACCCCCGGAGTCAAAATGACCGATGAAATTCAAAACCTATACCTCAATTACGCTAGCCTCATCGCAGATAAATTAGAGGAAATCCTAAAGAATAACCTCATCTCAGTCCTCCTTTTCGGCAGCGCGGCAAGAGGAGATGCAGGAGAAGGCAGCGACATTGATATTCTGATAGTCGCCGAAAAATTTGGAGCTGGAGGGCGATTTGAGGTTTTTAATGTGATTGAGAATGACCTGAAAGCTTCCGATGAATACCGGGACTTGAAAGAAAATAAACTCGGAACTCTTATCAGCCCTGTTCCACTCACACCATCTGAAGTTGAAAAGAACCCTTCCATCCTTCTGGATATAGTAATGGATGGAATTATGCTTTATGATGTCGATGATTTTATAGTAAATAAAATGAAAAGCATGAGAAGAAAACTTAAAAAAATGGGCTCAAAAAGGATATTCCTTGATGATAAAAGATATTACTGGGATTTAAAGCCGGATTATAAACTGGGAGAGGTGGTGGAAATATGAGGACAGATGAGCTTGCGCTGGATTATATCGACCGCGCCGGACTTACGCTTGAAGAAGCGAGGAGCGCATTTGAAAAGAAAGTATATTCTCTGGCTGTCAGGAGGGCGCAGGAGACGTGTGAGCTTTCATTGAAGGGAGCTTTGAGGTATCTGGCGATTGAATATCCAAGAGACCATGATGTGAGCGAGGTTCTTATCAGGGTGAAAGAAATACGACAGATTCCAGAGTGGTTTTATGAGAAAATAGAGTTCATGGCAGGCGTTTCGAGCGATCTGGCAAGGAAAAGGGGTCCGGCATTCTATGGGATTGAGAGGTCAGTTACACCCGCATCTAAAATATTCGGCAGGGATGAAGGTTTGAGAGCGCTCAGAGGGGCTGAGGAAATATTGAAACTGTGCAGGAGGCTTATTAAGGAAGGACAAAAAGAATGATGAAAAACAGCAGATTCCCTCAAAGTCAGCGGGCACCTGAATTCTTCAGGGCATCAAACATCACCGCCATTGCTTTCAGCCTCTTCCTCCTCCATGCCTTTAGCAATCAAGAACCCTCTGGCTCTCTCGGTATATTTGAACTCTCCGACCTTTTCCCAGAAAGCTCTTGAATGGTCAGGATGCACTAAATGCGTCATCTCATGCATGATCACGTAGTCAAGAACCCATCTCGGCATTTCAAGAAGCTTGTGAGATATTCGAATGGTGCCGTTGGCAGGCGTGCAGCTTCCCCTCTTTCTTTCCTGGTTGGTAACGAATTCTAAGGAGTTAACCCTGAGCCCGCCCTGAAAATACTCACTGTTAAACTCGTCAAATCGCTTCCTCAGATAATCATCTTTATTGATCTGCCTCTTTAGCTTCCTTTTCTCGATTTTTTGTTTCATCTCCTCTATGAGCTTTCTTTCCTCTTCACGCTGCATTCCAAGAGGAAGATACACTACAAGAGTTTCTCCAACCATCTTTGCCTGAATGGTCTTTTTTCTGTCAGGGCTTCTGATGATTTTGACTTCCATATGTTCGCACCTTTTATGCTGGCAAGGTATATATTTTGACGTCAGGAACATTGTGCATAAGAAATCTGCCAAGCTTGCGCTTCCACGATGGAGCGTGCTGTACGCTTCCATATACCAAAAAATATAGACAACAGCCCGAATTTTACAGAAAGATGATCATCACACAATCCCGTACATATCCTTTAACCCGTGCCCTGTGGCGATGCAAACAACCGTACCAAAGAACTCTTTTTTCAGGAACCCAGCATAAGCCACGGCGCCGCTGGGTTCGACAAAAATCCCGTTCTTAGCAAGCATATTTCTTGCAGAAAGCGCCTCCTCATCACTAACCCTGAGCGCAAATCCACCTGAATCCCGGATTGCCTTGAGAGCTGCCAGACCGTCTATCGGGTCGCCGCATGCTATTGCTGTGGCTATCGTATTCGGGTTTTGAATAGGAGTTATTTCATTAAGGTTGTTCTCCCAGGCATATACCACCGGAGCGCAGTTTTCGACCTGCACACCTATCATACGGGGTATTTTATCTGTAATCCCCACAAGCGCAAGCTCCCGGAAGGCTTCGTATACACTCCATATCAATGTGCCGTTGCCTATTGGCAATACAACATACTCCGGCACATGCCAGTATAACTGGTCTGCTATCTCAAAACCCACGGTCTTCGTTCCTTCACTGCGCCAGGGGTAATCACCCGTCAAAAACGAGTCGCTGTGGGAAAGAACATACTCTTCCGCCCGTTTCATTGCAACAGAGTAATCCCCCTCAACAATTATCGTCTCAGCGCCATAGGCTTTTATCTGTGTAATCTTTTCTTTACCTACTATATATGGAATAAATACCATGCACTCAAGTCCTGCAAAAGCCGCGTATGCGGCGATGGATGCACCCATGTTGCCTGTGGATGCCAGCGCAACTTTGCGTTTCTTGAACTCAAGCGCCTTGGTTATTTCAAGTGAAGAGCCGCGGTCTTTAAAGGAGCCTGTGGGATTTGTGGCTTCGTATTTTATGAACAATCGCCCGTTTTTCGAAAGTCTTTTGTTTTCAAGCAGCGGCGTACCTCCTTCTCCAATTGTGATGCATCGTGAGAGGTCTTTTACTGGCATGAATACCCAGTATTTCCAGTGAGTGGGCGGAGTTCGCATGAATTCATCGCGGAGAATGACTTTTTTTATGGACTTGTAATCATATTCCGCATCAACTGCAGAGCCGCATTCGCATCTCGGTATGGGCAGCCTTTCAATTTCATGGGGCTTATGCTTCCTCCCGCATCTGAAACACCTGAAGCTGGTAACGTATACCATAATTAGTGAATTATGCGTTACTGTTAAATATCATTTGTTATTCACTAAACTTTATGAATTAAACACAAAATCTGCGAGAGTTTTTATTTTATTATTTGTTTTTAAATAAAAATTAAAATCGCTATGCATTGAAGCAATAAGGTATATATGCTTTGAGAACAACGTAGATACCGAATGCATTGAGCGGTCGAAGGCATGGAATGCATTAAATGCAATTAAAAATATAAAGAGTATATATAATTTTATTCCAGTACAATATTAGAAAAGGGCATTGATATGGAAGCAAATAACGGATACGGCGCAGAGCAGATACAGGTACTTGAGGGGCTTGAAGCAGTACGCAAGCGCCCCAGCATGTACATCGGCAGTACGGATGCGCGAGGGCTTCACCACATGGTTTACGAAGTGGTGGATAACAGCATAGATGAAGCGCTTGCAGGTTACTGCAACAATATCGATGTAACTATCCGATCCGACCACACCGTCAGGGTAGTGGATAACGGCAGGGGTATCCCGGTTGAGGTCATGCCGAAATACCAGAAATCCGCGCTTGAAGTGGTCATGACAATGCTCCATGCAGGCGGTAAGTTCGATAATAATGCCTACAAGGTCTCCGGGGGACTGCACGGCATCGGGGTTTCCGCGGTCAATGCTCTCTCTGAATGGCTTGAAGTGGAAGTAAAGCGCGGCGGCAAGCTGTACAAACAGAGATACGAATTCGGAAAACCGGTTACCACCGTAACATTTATCGGGAATTCAACCGAGACTGGCACGACTGTTACATTCAAGCCAGACAAAACTATTTTCGAGACGCTTGAGTTCAACATGGATATGCTGGCTGCCCGGCTGCGGGAACTTGCTTTCCTTAATAAAGGTGTCAAAATATCGCTGAATGATGAATTCTCGCAAAAAGAAGAGGTATTCCAGTACGAGGGGGGCATCATATCGTTTGTAGAGTTCCTGAACAAAAACAAAAACCTCCTCCATGAGAAAACAATTTATTTCCAGAAGCAAAAGGATACAACTGTTGTCGAAATCGCGATGCAGTACAACGACAGCTACACCGAGAACGTCTATACTTTTGCCAATAATATTAACACCCATGAAGGTGGAACGCATCTTGTAGGGTTCAAGGCAGCACTCACCAGAGTCTCAAACGATTATGCCAAAGCAAAGAATTTCCTGAAAGGCGAGGACAAATTATCGGGCGATGATGTGAGAGAGGGATTAACAGCAATAATCAACGTTAAGCTCACAAACCCGCAGTTTGAAGGACAGACCAAGACAAAACTGGGCAATAGCGATATAAAGGGAATCGTTGAAACGCTGGTTTCCGAGGGGTTATCGGAGTTCCTCGAAGAAAACCCTGCGGCAGCCAAGAACATCCTTTCAAAGGCACTTGAGGCTGCCGAGGCAAGGGAAGCGGCAAGGAAAGCGCGGGAGCTTACGCGGCGAAAAAGTGCGCTTGAAGTAGGCTCGCTTCCAGGTAAACTTGCAGACTGCTCAGAGAAAGACCCGGCAAAGAGCGAGATTTATATCGTGGAGGGCGATTCTGCAGGCGGCTGTTTTTCAGGTGATACGCTTGTTGCGCTGGCAGATGGTCGTGCGCTCAGTT
>CAYSLW010000047.1:0-11211 GCA_964431955.1 uncultured Candidatus Methanoperedens sp.
TATGGCATAAACGGCTACGGATTTCACTTATAAGCATCTCCCCTGAAATCGACCCTATGAATCAGAATAAGCTTTTGCTCCCAGATGACTTCATAAACTATCCTTAACTTCCCTTTGCGTATGCGATAAGTATTCTTTTCACCTTTTATCTTGGCGATATCAAGGGACTTTATAGGAACAGGGTCATTTTTTAAAACAAGGATAGCTTCTTTGAGGCGCTCTCTGTCACGTTTTTGCAGGGATGATATAAATATCAAAGATTTGTCTTTGATATTTATCTCAAAGCTCATGCATCCAATACCTTTAGAAGTTCAGACTCTGAAGCTATTTTATCCCTGCCCCTTATCGCTTTGAGGTCTTCAGCCTCTGGTTCTTCTTCCGGAATCAACCTATCAACCAGTTTTGAATATAGATTCGTAAGCATATCAAGATCGGCGCGAATCTTTTTCAATTCAGTTACAGTTTCCATGCAATATTCTTTTAATACATTCAAATTTATAAGACTTTCTAAAACATATATATGTTATATATTTATATAAACAACAAGAAAGATTACGTTGCTTTAATCTTTATCCGTTAACCCGGAACACCTCTCCTTATTTTTACTCCTGCCTTTGCCAGAAAATCTTTTATCTCTTCCGTGCTTACTCCTGCCAATTCAGCAGCTCTTGAAATAGACATCTCCTCAGTTTTATATAACTCAACAACCGCAACTACCCGCATATCCTTTCTAAACTCAAAAAAAGTTCTCAAAGCATCTTCAATAAGCTCATTTTTAGTGGAATAAATCCCCCTTTTAACCAGCGCATCTGCACCATTAATTACACTGCTCATGAATTTTTACCTCGTATATCTGATTAGATTTCTTTTCAAATTAAATTAACTGTAAGATATGTTATTTATAATCATGCGTTTATCATCTTTAATCGCGTAGTATCAAAGACTCATACCATACTCATCATTTGAAAAGACCATCAATTCTATCCTCATCCAGCCCACCTCATTTCACATCTATCAAAATTAAAACCAATCCTTAAATAACCCTCCAAACTAACAAACACCCATGAACCTCCGCGAACTCATCCCCATCCTCGAATCCGTCGCCCCTCCCGCCCTCGCAGAAGACTTCGACAAAGGCAGAATCGGGCTCGTCCTTGACCGCGCCGCTGACATCAGGAAAATCGCTGTGGCGCTTGACCCCACAGACCACGTTCTCAAAGAAGCGGCTCACCTCGGCGCAAACCTGCTCATCACCCATCATACGCTGATATTCGACCCTGTGAACCTTATCTCAAAGCGGTTATCCGACACATTAAAGCTCGCTATTGATAACGATATTTCCATCTATACAATGCACACCAACTTTGATAAAGCCGACGGCGGCGTGAACGATGTGCTCGCTGAGATTCTGGGCTTGAGCAGCATTGTTCCGCTTGCACTGGGCAGGGTGGGCGAAATTAAGTCGCAAAGAGCTCGGGAATTTGCCTCATTTATCGCAAAAAGGCTGGATACGCATGTGCAGTACACCAAAGACCGTGAAATAAGAAAAGTCATGGTCGTAGGCGGAAGCGGTTTTCGCAGGGAATACATCGACATCGCTCTTGAAAACGGCGCCGATGCGCTTGTATCGGGAGAGCTGCGCCACGATGCGCTCCGTTATGCCGGGGAGCTTTGCCTGTTCGATGCCACCCATTACGCCACAGAAGCGCCCGCCATGAAGAGATTATGCAAGCGGCTGCCGATAGAATCATTTTTTATTGAAGATAAACCTGCAGTCAAGGTGGAACAGTAAACTCACCGCAAAGTTCGCAAAGAACGCAAAGGTTGTTAATATCGGTCTTTGCGTTCTTCGCGGTTGATTCTATAATATTCTGGTCATATACGGACCTTCGCGCTCATATCCGAACTTCCTGTAATAATCCCTTACCCCTACGCCGCTTGTTACTGCAATCTTCTTATATCCAGCCTCCCTTGCGGTTTCTTCCGCCTGCGCCAGAAGCTCCTCTCCATAACCGCGATGCTGCCACTGCGCCTCTCCTGCGCTTTCGCCAGGTGGAACCATCGCGCCATAGATATGCAGCTCACGCACCAGCGCCGCGCCGAGAAGCTCGCGCCGGTGAGGTGCACAAGGGAAACGCAGCCGAAGATTTCCTATCAATATATCCTTCTCAATATCCTCAAACGAAATGAAATGTTCCTTGCCTCCGCATGCAGTATATTCTTCCGCTGTCAGCTCGATGTCCTCGGGCTCTGCTCCCGAAAGTACTCTGTGCCCCACCTCACGGCACCTGATGCAGTTGCACTTCCCCCCCATCTCAAGTAGCCTTTCTTTTGCAAGTTGCCTTATATTGCTCTTCTTTATTCCCGCAAGCACCTGGTAGGCGGGTATATCGCGCTGAATTCTCTGCAGGCGAACCCATTTTGGCAGAATGGATTTTATTTTCGCAAGTAATTCAACAGCATCCAGCACTTCAAGCGGCGCATAGTTCCCAAGTTCCCACATCCCGTGAAGCCTTGTTCCTTCCGTCACTAATGTTGGATATATCTTAAGATAATCAGGCATGAAGCGCTCATCCTCAAATATTGTCCTGAACATGCGAAAATCCGATTCCACTGATGAGCCTGGAAGCCCGGGCATCATGTGGAATCCCACTTTTTGCCCGCTGTCTCGAAGCCTCATGTTTGCATTTACGCTCTCAGCCACGGTATGCCCGCGCTGTATGCCTGCAAGGATAAAATCATACGTGCTCTGGACTCCTATCTCCACCTTTGTCACCCCAAGATCAAGAATGGTATCTATGTGCTCCTTTTTTGTCCAGTCAGGTCTTGTCTCTATAGTAATCCCCACGTTCCTGATGCGTGAGTTCTCATTGGCAGATGAGACTTCCTCGAGTGAGAAATATTCTCTTCCTCCTCGCCAGTCAGTGCCGTAAAAATCATTCATAGCCTCGATAGCGCGCCGGACGAACCACTCCTGGTAGCACAGCATGCGGGATGTAAACGTTCCTCCCATCACGATAAGTTCTGCCTTTTCAAGTGAATGTCCTATCTGTGAAAGCTGCTTCAGGCGGGAAGATACCTGAAGGTAAGGGTCAAAATTGTTCTCAAATGCGCGGCGTGCCGCAGGCTCTGCCCCCATATAACTTTGCGGCGAGCGGAATTTTGAGTCAATACCTCCCGGGCAGGGAACGCATAATCCGTGAGGGCAGGGAGCAGGCGAGGTCATCGCAGCAATCACAGCCACACCCGAAATTGTCCTGACCGGTTTTAACTGGAGAAGTCCAAGGACATGCTGTTTTTCATCTTCATCGCGTGCAGCGGCAAGTATCTGGGAATTACTCAAGAGGGATGAAAGTTTGTAGCGAATGCTGGCTGCTTTTTTAGCTGCGTTCAATCCTTTTTCATCCGTTATCTCTTTTCGGAGAAGCTGTTCTATAATCTCTCTGGCTGCTGATTCGATGGCGGTCATGTTTTTAACTGATATTGATCTATTGAATCATTAAGGTTGAGGAGATTTATATCTTCTTCACCAGATCAAGAAGCGCAGCCTTCGGGTCTTTTGCCTTGATAACGCCCGAAGCCAGAAGCACACCCACAGCGCCAAGTGAAAGCGCTGCGGCGACATCATCCCCTGTGGAAATACCCGCTCCGCACAGGACTTTAACATGGGGATTAATAGCCTTTACTGCTCTGACGGAACCGCTGACTATATCGGGGTTAGCTTTTGAAACAGGATTGCCAGAACCTATAAGTTCCGGAGGTTCAATAGCTACAAAATCCGGTGCAAGCGCTGCTGCTGCCGAGGTAACAGCGATATTATTTGTGCAAACAATCGTTTTTAATCCGGCTTTCTTTGCGGAGTGGAGCGCTGAATCTATATCGGCTAACAAAAGGCGGCGTTCTGAGTGGTTGATAAGTGTTCCCTTAGCCCCGGCTGAACGAACGCACTCGGCTGTGATGTGACCTGTCATTTTTCTGTTGTGTAGCATGTATAAATTAATTTTTAATTTACCTTACTTGAAATATTGTGCTATCTTGTCGGCAAGATTAATCTTGAAACTTTGGAATTGCTATCCCAAAGTGCTCAAGGACATCTTTGCCTTCAAGGAATGGGATTTCATGCTTCTTTGCAAATAAAATAGCCTCTTCATAATCCAAAGACTTTCCAGATTCTAGATTTATCATCTCGGATGCTATAGCTATTTTAGGCACTTTTGCTACTTCAGCTAATGAAAGAACCATTTCAGCATGACCTATCCTAGACTTAAGAAGATCTTTGGAGCAGAATATAACAGGCAAATGCCCTGGAATCTTGAATTCTGCAACAAACTTTGATCTTAATTCTTCTTGTGTCATCACCGTATAGTTTTCAACAAAAAATGTCAGTCTTTGAACTGTAAAGGCTGTTTCTTCTGCAGAACAACCAGTACGGTTTTTTCTAGAATCTAGTGTGAAAGAAAAAAGTGGATCATGTTTTCGCCGGTCATTGGCAAGCTGGGATAGTACAGGATATTTTTCTCTTAAAGCTCCGAGCACTTCAGTTATCCGAGGTATGTTGAGTAGTGAAGCAAATTCAAATGGCAGATAGGCAGTGATAGGGGCACCAGCCTTGGTACGGAGAATAGTTACTTCTTTATGAGTCACATATGGACCATAAAAAACTAGGTCTGTCTCTGCTTCCCGTTCAGCGAAATCGAATAAAAGAATCGGTTTTCCTTGAGATATGAACTTTGCAATTTGAAGAACTTTGTCTTGCATAAAAATGACCTCACTTTAAATTCAATTTAGATGAAAATATCGCTTGGGATATTTCGATTATCTTAGAATAAGACTGAATTGTTTGACTTGCAGTTCCGACTAGACCTCCGTCTATTTCAGGTTGGTTAAAGTATAATCCTACATTACTTTGGTTAACACTACCACCATAAACAATAGTGACACTCTCTGCAAAATCTTTTCCAAGTATAGAGGTTAATATATCACGAATCTTTTTGTGCATTCGGTTTGCTTCTTGTGGATCAATAGGTTTAGCAATTGGACTTGTACTTATAGACCAAGCCGGCTCATAGGCAAACACCACATTTTCTTTACTCTTACTTTCCAGCAACCCTTCCACTGCACTATTAATTTGTTTTTCAATTATTTTTATATAGGTTCCATTTTCTCGTTCTTGATACTGCTCCCCAATACAAATAATAGGGATTAAGCCCCATTTTAAGGCCGCTTTTACCTTTAAACTAATTATTTCGTTTGTTTCATTCAAGTAAATCCGTCGCTCAGAATGACCAAGAATAACATAATTACAGCCTACTTCAACTAGCGTTTCTGGGGAAACCTCTCCCGTAATGGTAATCTTGGGATCATCCCACCTCATATTTTGAGCGGCAAATTTAATTTGAGAACCACGAATGATTTCAGAAATTGATTGCAATGCAATGAATGAAGGACAAACAACTAATTGAAAACTCAGTGGTCGATTACATATGCTTTCAACCGTACTTCTTGCCAACTCAATGGATTGACGAATTGTTAACTTATCTTTCCATGTACCAAACAATATGTGCTTTCTCATCAAAATCTCAACCTAAAATATTTTTACATATAAATTCTTTTAGATTCGTCTCGAGATTCACCCCAACACCATATAAGCAATTGCTCCTATGAATAGAAGAGCCGCAAGCCCCCATAAAAACAAAAGAATCAATAGTGTACTACTTTGTCTTTTATACCATGTTAATGAAGGATTAATCTCCCTCACATACATCACAAATTCTGGATGCCCGTATCGTTCTTCAAATTCTCTGAGATTAGATTCTATGATTCTAAGTAGAATTCTGCATCTAAATTCCCAGTACCCTATTATTCCAACAAAAATTGCTATGACAATCATACCTCCGGATGCTACAGACTTCGGGACATCAGTGAAGTGATTGGTTAGAGCTAACCCAAAAATTACTCCAATAATTGCTACAACAATTGGTGGCGTCTGCCAAATGTATCTTTCGTAAACTCTCCTGTTATTAGACATTTGCTCATATTGCGCTAGAGCCAATGGCTTGAGACAATGTATATCATCATGTTCTTGTTGTTCCATATATTGCTCCCTTTTTTAGAATACTCTCAAGTATTTTAATAGATTTCTTTTGCAGCAATGTAGTTTAACTATATAATTTTTCTCCCGTACCCTCGGCATAGGTTTTAAAATTCAACACTATCAGCGGTTTTTTTTTCATTTTAAGCTGTATAGACTTCTTCGTGAGGATGTACCACTATACCGTTTGGAGTTATTTCATAGGGATGAATGTTATTGCTGTGATCCGATCCTCGCATCTTGAATATCTCAATACTGCGTACTCTAACGTTGTTCGTCCGTTTATAGTACATCAAAATAGTTCCTTCAGTAACGAAAGTCTCCACCCCAAACCTGCTTAGCAAGTTCTCATCGACTATTTCGCATGTCATTATCGAAGTCAATCCCAGGATTTCAAGAGTTGTGCTTAATTTCAGGAGCTCAACCCTTATCTTTGCAGGGTCCTGGAAGTAAAAACCAATAGATGTACTCCCGTCAACCACCGCTCTTTTTGCATCGATTTCATCCTGTATCGCGATTATCTGGTCCATCATCGAACGCATATCAAAAGGTCTTACATCGACATATTTCTCATGTGAGGGTATGCCGATTTTTGTAGAACATGCATCCACTATCGCAAGCTTGCCTTCCTCCTCCAGAGCTTCAAAATCCCACCCAAACTTTTTCACATTTTCCCTTATTTGTTCAGGGCGTTCTTCCGTCGCTATATAAATACCATTTTCCCCATATTTTGTAATGCCATTGTAAATATATTGGAGTCCAAATATAGTTTTGCCTGTGCCTGCTGCCCCCGACACAAGATATGTTCTGTTTCTCAGCAGTCCTCCGCCACATAACTCGTCAAACCCAGCGATTCCGGTGGGAACTCTCTTTGGGTCTTCATTTTTAATATGCTTTTTGCCAGCCATTGCAATTCAACCTGAGTAAATAATCGTTTACTGTACTTAAATACTTATTTGTCATCATCTCCTGATAATGATGATATATAGTTTAAAATAGTGTGAATGTTTGGTCTTAACATATCTACAAAAAATATATGTCACTGTAGCACCTTTCCGACGCGGTGTTATTATGGTACTTCCTGACAAATTCAAGTGTGTTATAACCAACTGGGACTATATCTATGACCTGTGCAGGCATGTCGCAAACGATGTTAAAAAATCAGGATATAAGCCCGATACCATAATCGCCCTGGCGCGGGGGGGCTGGTTTGCGGGCAGAGTGTTTTGTGATTTCCTCGGACTTAATGACCTGACGAGCCTTAAAATCGAACATTATGTAGGTACGGCATCAGCAGGCAGCGGTCCTGCGATCAGATATCCTCTTGCAGGCAAGGCAGTGGCAGGAAAGAAGGTGCTGATAGTGGATGATATTACGGATACGGGTAAAAGTATCGCGCATGCCAAAGAATACATACTCAAACAGAACCCGAAAGAGGTGAGAACCGCGGTCCTCCAGTATTTATATACATCTGAAATCAAGCCCGATTATTGCGGTGAGGTGGTGCAGGAGTGGGGCTGGATAGTATATCCGTGGAATTTTATCGAGGATATGATAGATATTATCTCACGCCTCATGGCAAAGGAAAAACTCGATGAGTGGAATATTGAGAAAATAAAGTCAGGCCTATTGAAATACCATAATATAGACCCCATCAGCTTTGAGATTGCCCAGCCGGACCGCATGGAAGAGATACTCGACGAGATGGCAAGGAGAGGGATGGTCAGGACAAAAACAATTTCCGGGAAAAAAACATGGGTATATGAAGGTGCATAATTATGCAGGCAGATATTGCAGTAATCGGAGGTAGCGGGGTTTACGACGCCTCCATGCTGGATAATGTACGGGAAGTTGAAATAGATACGCCTTTCGGCAAGCCCTCGGACGCGATTACCATAGGGTCTTTCGGGGAAACGAATGTAGCATTTCTCCCCAGGCACGGCAAAGGACACGGGATATCTCCCAGCAAACTGAATTCCCTCGCCAATATTCTTGCCCTGAAGAAACTTGGCGTAAAAAGGATAATTTCAGCCTCGGCGGTGGGCAGCCTGAAGCTTGATATGAAGCCGCTTGATATAGTGATTCCTGACCAGATTTTCGACAGGACGAAAACTCGTGAGAGCACCTTCTTTGAAGACGGAATTGTGGTTCATATCGGTCTTGCCGACCCTTTCTGTCCAGAGATGTCGTCCTTGCTGGCGGATGTCACAGATGAACTTGGATACTCTGTCCACAAGAAGGGGACATATGTCTGCATGGAAGGACCGCAGTTTTCCACACGCGCAGAGTCGAGAGTTTATCAAAACCTGGGATTTGACATAATCGGAATGACCGCGCTGCCTGAAGCAAAGCTGGCGCGTGAAGCTGAGATATGTTACAGCATGATCGCAACCGTTACTGATTATGATGTCTGGCATGAAGAGGATGTCAATATCGAAACTGTAATTACCAATGTGGTGAAAAACGAGGAAGCAGTTCGCAATATCATTAAAGAGGCTGTTCCAAGGATATCCATTGAGCGCAATTGCATCTGCGCTAATGCGTTATCCGGGGCAATAATCACCTCGCGGGATAAGATTCCAGTGGAGACGAGAAGGAAACTGAACGACCTGATAGGGAAATATTTATAACTCGACGCGGCGATTCAAAATAGTTATATGTTTACAGGCAGATGAATGACCGATGGCAGTGGTTAAAGAGGCTAAGGACAATGCAGATTTTTCCAGAGATACGCGAGATATAACCATGGTGGAGCTGGGGCGGGATGATGTGACTGTTTCGCTGACACCGGGTAAAATTACATTATGGTTTGGCAGGCAGGTAAGCGAATCACTGATACGGGATGTTATTTTCGGGATATCGGCTATAGATTCGTCTGTAAATCATGAACAGGAAGTGATATGTGATTTCAATACCATCTCAGAGTATGAGAATATGGGCTATGTATTGGCATCATACGCAGAAACCAAAGGGGGGTACAGGGTGATTTTCAATGTCCCGTTTTCAAAGAAATTTGTGCTCGCTCATTTTGTTAAATCCATCGTAAACCAGCTTAAAGAAAAGGATGTGAGAAAAACACTTCACTGGGATGGGAGCACTGACAGGCTGATATTGTTATACAGCGAGTTAAAAAAGCTGGACGGCTGGGAGATGAAACGAATTGAATATAAGGGCGAAGAAGAAAAGGTGGTTTAAATGAAAAACTTTAGGAAAGTTTTATCAAAAGAAGGGGTATGGCGCACCATACCCCTATACGTCATAAAGGGGCGTAACCCTTTATGAAAAACCGAAGGTGTGAAGAAAAAGAATGTGAGACTACAATTGTATCCATGAACCTTATTGCAGAACATATAAAAAAGGTCGCATCAAAACTGGACACAAGCTCTGTAACATCGCTTGTAAACGACATTCTGAGTTCCCAAAGAATATTCCTGATGGGGGCGGGGAGGTCGGGTCTTGCTGCAAAGGCATTTGCAATGAGGCTGATGCATATGGGATTTAATGTTTATGTGGTGGGTGAAACAACAACTCCTGCAGTAGCCATGGATGACCTGGTGATTGCGGTCTCTGGTTCTGGCGAGACGCCCTCGATTACAAGCCTCGGCGCTATTGCAAAAAAAATAGGCTCAAAACTGGCAGTTATAACTTCAAATAAGGATTCTACCATGGGGGGTATTTCGGATATTGTTGTCATAGTCCCTGGCAGGACTAAAGAAGATATTAATTACGAGGATTATCACGAACGGCGAATGATAGGGTATCCCCAGCTTGCACCCCTCGGTACTATTTTTGAGATATCTGCGCTTGTTTTTCTCGATGCCGTTATTTCAGAGCTGATGGTAAGGACAGGAGCCAGTGAAGCAGAGTTGAAAAAACGTCACACGGTATTTGAGTGAAGCTATGTTTTCCCAGAGAGTTAAAAGTATAGACATCTCAGGAATACGCAAGATGTTTGAGGGCGCTGGCACGAAAGCCATTAACTTGGGACTCGGTCAGCCTGATTTCGATACTCCTGAACATATTAAAAGAGCAGCCATTGACGCTATCAATGAAGGCTTTACAGGATATACAGCGAATCTTGGGATTCCTGAATTGCGAGAAGCCCTGTGCAGGAAGTTCAGGCGTGAGAACCGTTTTACAGTTGAACCAAACGAAATTATCATCACGTCAGGAGCTTCAGAGGCGCTTCATTTAGCTCTTCAGGCGCTCGTGGATAAAGGAGATGAGGTTCTAATCCCAGATCCCGGGTTTGTGTCTTATTCGGCTTTGACAACAATGGCTGGAGGGCGGGTCGTGGGCGTGCCTCTTGGCAGGGAGCTGACATTGAAGTCTGGGGCTGTGAATGAATGTATTAATCCTAAAACCCGGGCGCTTATTATTAATTCACCCTCGAATCCTGCAGGAACCGTAGAGACAAGGCAGGAGATTAAGGCGCTGGCAGAGATTGCTGAGGATAACAATATCACCATAATTTCGGACGAAGTGTATGAACATTTCATATACGAAGGAGAGCATGTCAGCCCGGCGCAGTTCACTGATAATGTTATTACCATCAATGCTGTCTCAAAGACATATGCCATGACAGGCTGGCGCATCGGTTATGCTGCCGCGCGGAAGGATTATATCGAGCAGATGCTCAAGGTGCATCAATATATCCAGGCATGCGCCTGCTCGATATCGCAGAAGGCGGCTCTGGCTGCAATCGAAGGTCCGCAGGAATGCGTGAGCGAGATGCGGGAAAGCTTCAGGGCAAGAAGGGATTTTCTGCTTGAAGGGCTAAGTGAGATAGGCATAAAATGTGTCAAGCCCAGAGGGGCATTCTATGCATTTCCTGAAGTCGAAGATGAAAATGCGGCGCAGAAGTTACTTGAGAAGGGCGTGATCGTTGTTCCTGGCACGGCTTTTGGGGAGCATGGGAAGGGGCATATCAGGATTTCGTATGCAACTTCGGGAGAGAATTTGAGGAAGGCGATTGGGGTGATGGAGAAAGTATTATAAATTGAGCCTGTGGCAAATTCGATAAAATTCTTTATTTTCTAATTTTAAGCAAAACAAGCACTTATTATCATAAAAAATTACAGGCGGAGGCGCCGATTCGACAGGATAACAGGATTTACAGG
>CAYSLW010000048.1:0-10926 GCA_964431955.1 uncultured Candidatus Methanoperedens sp.
AGGCGTGGGCGCTCATAATATTCCAAGTTCATGGGCATGGCTTCGCAAGAATGCTTCGATCGAACAGCGAAGGATAGCAGATATATCAGCGAATGCAATAGGCATAACTGCTGGCGCCAATTCTCTATTCATAGGCCCGATAGGAAACGCAAAATATGCCGCGCCGGCTGTGGCTATGACAGACATACTGATGGCAGATTCGATAAAGGATTTCGGGATAGGACACGCTGAATTACATCCATATCAGTTAGCGTGATGCTTATGGTAAGCTTCGGCATCGAACTCCTGGCAAATGAACCTGCGCATAAACTTGCAGAAAACCATCAAACTTGGACCCGGCGTTACCAATCCATATACACGTACTCCGCTGCAGCTTGTTTCAGCTATTGCAACCCTTGATGAGATATCAGGGAAAAGGGTTGTTCTCGGGATAGGTACGGGCGATAGAGTTACATTTGACTCTGCTGGCATAAAATGGGAACGACCTGTCGAGACCGTAAAAGAAACTGTAGAGATAATAAGAAAGCTGCTTTCAGGCAAAAAAGTAGCATATGAAGGAAACATTTACATACAGTGTTTGAGCGCCACGGAATTGACATGAAGTATGTTGGGGCGGTGCGCATCGGGTTCAAGAAAGGATTTGCCGATGCTGTCAGCGCTGTTACAGATGAGATGATGGATGCATTCTCTATCTGCGGTACTCCTTCGGAATGCATTGAGAAAATCAATGGATTGATAAAAGCAGGAGTTACGCAGGTTGTGATAGACTCACCTATTGGTCCTGATAGAGAGGAGGCAATAAAGATTGTGGGTAAGGTTACATAGGAACCGTTGGAGAAGGTATAACAATTGTTTGAATTTGAGCAACCTTAGCGGCGGCGCGAATCATGCCCCGCTGCTTGCAGCGTGGGTGCGCCGCCGTAATTTGACCAGGGTTAGGAAAAATTTTTCCATAAGCTGCTGCATTTCTTCCTCATCCAATACTTTATCCCATGCTTCATTTTGCAGTTGAGTGATCATTTTGTTAAAGGTCATCTATTATGTGGATAAAAGACAGAAAACAATTCATGTGTTGAAATTCGATATTCGTAAAAAGGTCTACAAGTGACGTAGCAGTGAGATGCCTATCTCACCCGCGTCCCTTCCTTAACCTCTTTCTCCGGCATCAAAAGCACCGCGCCCTCACCATCCGCAGCAAGTATCATCCCGCGGGATTCCACGCCGAAAAGTTTCGCAGGCTTCATGTTTGCCAGCACCACAACCTGCCTCCCCACAAGTTCAGCAGGAGAATGGGACTTCGCAATCCCTGCAACAATCTGGCGCTTCTCTCCTATGTCCACCTCTAATTTCAGCAGTTTATCGGAACCCGGGATGTTCTCAGCAGATAATACCCTCCCTATTCTTATATCCAGCTTCTGGAACTCTTCAAATGTTATTTGCTCCTCCTCTTTTACCTCAGATTTTTTCTCTTTTGACATTGCAATCTTTATCCTTTTATCAAGTATGGATTCCATTTCCTTTATCTTCTTATCCTCGATTTTAGTGAACAGTATTTCAGGGGCTTCAAGCTTATTAGATGGTATTCCCACAAGCGCATCCTCAAGCCGCGCGGTATGGACATCACCCGCAAGTGCAAGCTGTTTCCATGCCTTTTCCATATTCCCGGGAAGTATGGGCTCAAACAGCAATGCAAGCGCTTTTCCTATCTGAAGGCAGTTCTTTACCACACGGGCACATGCTTCCCTGTCTTTTTTAATGAGCTGCCAGGGCTCATGAGACTGGAAATATGAGTTCCCATAGGCAGCAAGCTCCATCATCTCGTCCGTAGCTTTCTTGAATTCGTATTCATCGAAGGCTGCTGTTACGTTGTCGATAGTTTTTCCTATTTTCTCGAAAATCTCTTTATCAACCTCACCCTCAGGAACTGCGCCAAAGTTCTTGTGGGCAAAATGCAATGTTCTATGAAGAAAATTCCCAAGCGCCCCAACAAGCTCGTTATTTACCTTCTCCTGGAATACCTTCCATGAAAAATTCAATTCCTTTGTGTGGGAGGTATAATTTGCGATATAATATCTCAAAAGGTCGGGATGGAAACCGTGGTCAAGGTAATCCTCATCCACCCACACCACATATCCCCTGCTCTTTGAGAACTTCTTATCATCGATCTTCAGCATGCCTGAAGCAACCACAGCCCATGGCTGTGTGTAGCCCGCTCCTTTCAGCATCGCAGGCCAGAAGATGCAGTGATGGTAGGTGATGTCCTCGCCGATGAAGTGAATGATGCGCGAATTACGCCGCCAGTATTTTTCCCAGTCATTACCCGTATTTTTCGCCCATTCCTCCGTGAATGAAATATAGCCTATGGGCGCATCCACCCAGACATATACGACCAGGTCGTCATGACCCGGAAAGCGAACTCCCCATTCAAGATTTCTTGTGATGCACCAGTCTTTTAGCTCTTTTGCCCATTCTCTTGCATAATTTATGGCATTGGATGTGCCCCCGAGCGTTTTTAAGTATTCTGTGAGGAAGCTGCCAAAAGATGACAGTCTGAAAAAGAAATGCTCCTGCTCACGGTACTCGGCAGGATTCCCGCATATCCTGCACTTCGCATTTTTTATCTCTCCAGGCTCAAGATGTTTCCCGCATCCCTGGTCGCACTCATCGCCTCTTGCGATAGCGCCGCAATAAGGACAGATGCCTTCCACGTATCTGTCAGGAAGGAACCGTTTATCATTGGGACAGTAAGCCAGCCGGATTACCTGTGGATACACATAGCCTTTTTTAATCAGGGATTCCACGATGCTGTTCGTCCGTTCGTGGTTTGTGGGAGAATCCGTATTCCCGAAGAAGCTGAACTCCACTTCCATCGCCTTGAAAATATTCTCAAAATGTTTATGGTACTTACTAACAAGTTCAGATGGCGTGATACCCAGTTCCTCTGCGTTTACCACAATAGGCGTACCATGCGCATCCGAGCCGCAGATGAATGCAGCTCGTTGTCCCTGTTTCCGAAGAGCCCTGACAAAGATGTCCGCAGGTACGTATGTGCGTAAATGCCCTATGTGGCACTTTCCGTTTGCATATGGAAGTCCGCAGGTTACAAGCACTGGTTCTTTTGATGGGAAGTTGGACATGGGTTTCTAACATGGAACTTCCATATAAAATACATTTCCAAAAGCACCTTTCTTTTTTAACAGCAAGCATTATATCAAATTAAATTGATTAAACACAACTTTATTTGAGTTGATATTAATGCTCTATCCAAGCGGAACTCCCACGCAGCCTGAAATAATAGCAGCGGCTTTGTCCAAACTCGCTCTCAAACCCACGGATGTATTTGCTGATATAGGATGCGGCAGCGGTTCAGTTTCTATAGGCGCAGCCCCTTTTGTGAAGCAGGTATATGCCATTGATAACAGGGATGAAGCTGTTCGCGCCGCAGCGGAGAATATTAAAGAGTGCGGAATAAATAACGTCTCCGTGTTAAAAGGAGATGCTGCTTCAGTGCTTTCGGATTTGGACATCGACTGCGCTTTTCTGGGCGGGAGTAAAGATATGGAACAGGTTCTTGCGGTATTAATTAAAAAAGTCCCGAGGTTTGTGGTGAGCGCGGTCAGGATAGAGGCTGCTGCTTTAGCGCTTGGTATATTGAAAAAGAACAAGAGATTCAGGGAATTATTGCAGATACAGTTATCAAGGGGAAGCGGGCTTGGAGGCGGCACCATGCTCAAACCTGAAAACCCTGTTTTCCTGATCGTGGGGGAGCCGTGCTGATCGGCGTAGGTCTTGGTCCGGGCGACCCTGAACTTCTTACGCTGGCTGCAATAAAAGCATTAAGAGAAAGCAGGAAGGTGTATGTACCAGGAAAACTGGCTGCCAGATTGGTTGCTCCTTATGCTGAGGCTCTTATCCTTTATTTCCCCATGATTCAGGATAAGGCAGAGCTGTCAAGAATGTGGGAGAACAATGCCAGCATCGTGGCAGAAGAGGCATCGAGCGGCACTGTTTCTTTTGCGGTGCTGGGAGACCCCAATATTTTTTCAACATTTTCACACCTTGCGCGCACAATCAAAGAAAAGCACCCCAGAATCCAGATCGCCACAATCCCGGGTGTGAGCGCAGTAACAGCCCAGGCTGCACGCACGAATGCAAGTATTGACGGCTCGTTCACAGTAAGCGACGGCTCGCCTGTCAGCACCAGAATAATCCTGAAGGCAAAACATCCTGATAAAATAAAAAAAGCATTGGTGGATGAAGGTTTTAACGAGTTCATTTTTGCACAACGGCTGTTTATGGAGAACGAAAGGATTACAGAGGAAATCCCGCAAAAAGGTGATTATTTCAGCCTCATGGTGGCAAAAAAAGGAAAACAAAAAAACAAACGAGTGGTGTATTTTGTGGGGGCAGGTCCTGGAAATCCAGGATATATCACAGTAAAAGGAGGCGAGCTTCTTGAATCAGCAGACCTTGTGATGTACACAGGTTCGCTTGTAAACCCGGAGGTTTTAAATTATGTTCATGGTGAAAAAATAGACAGCCACGAAATGTCGCTTGGAGATATTGTAGATGTCATGGCAAAGAATGTTGAAGCTGGAAGAATGGTTGTCAGGCTGCACAGCGGCGACCCTTCATTGTACGGGGCGATTATCGAGCAGATTGACGGCTTGAAAAAGCGGGGTATAGATATAGAAATTATCCCTGGAGTTACCTCGCTCTTCGCTTCTGCTGCCGCACTTAAAACGCAGCTTACGATAAACGGAATTACAGAGACCCTGATCATCACAAGACCGGCGGGCAAGACGTTAGAAAAGGACTCGCTCATGGAACTTTCGCGCCACAATGCAACTATGGCTATCTACCTCGGAGCACATAAAATAAGGGAAATCACAGATAAAGTGGCATATCCGAAGGAAACGCCAGCCGCTGTGGTATACCATGCCTCATGGGAGGATGAAAAAGTGATTCTCGGAACTGTGGGCGACATCGCGGATAAAGCCGAAGCTCAGGGGATTGATAAATCAGCCATGATTATTATAGGGAATGTGCTTTCTCCTCAGAACTACAAGAGGTCACACCTTTATGGGTGAGCTGGCTATCATCACATTTTCGCGAAATCTCGAAGCAGCAGAGAAGATAAAGGCTTTCACAGGCGGGGAGATTATCGCATACTCAAAAGATGCCTTCAAATTGGCTTTTGACGAATATAATTCCATAATAGCCATAATGGCTGCAGGCATAGCGGTCAGGAGCATTGTCCCGCTGATACAGGATAAATGGAAAGACCCGGCAGTCTTGGTTGTGGATACGGGGTTGAATTTTGCCATACCAATACTAGGCGGGCACCATGGTGGTAATGAACTTGCAAGAAAGCTGGCTGGTATTGGCATAATTCCTGTGATAACCACAGCCACAGAAATTAAAGGTGTGGATGATGATGTTAGTGTGCTAAAGCGCGGAGGGCTGATAGTAGGAATCGGCACAAATCGCGGCGTGAGCTGTGCCGAGGTTATTGAAGCTATAACAGGCGCGCTTTCGGAAATCAATGCCAGTATCGATGATGTGAAGTATTTTGCATCTGCAAAAATCAAGGAAAATGAGGACGGTATCATTGATGCTGCGGCAGAGTTTGGAAAGCAAATCGAGTTTGTTCCTCATGAAATCATAAATTCGATAAAGACCCACTCTTTGTCTAAGGCTAAATCGCTCGGTTTGAACGGTGTTTGCGAACCTGCAGCGCTTGCATTATCAGATGAAAAAAAACTTTTGCTTAGAAAGAGGATATACGGGAATGTCACCATCGCAATCGCAAGGTAAGCTCTACATCGTGGGTATAGGTCCTGGTGCTGTCGAGCATCTTACCAAAAAGGCGCAGGAGGCATTGCTTGAATCCGAATACGTCATCGGCAACTGCACATATCTTGACCAGATTGCAGATATTATAAAAGACTCGAAGATTATAAGAAGCGGGATGGGCGGCGAGGTGGAGCGCGCAAGGAAAGCCGTTGAGCTTTCAAAAGAGCATGTTGTTTCAATTGTCAGCGGCGGGGATGCGAATGTGTACGGGATGGCAGGGCTTGTGCTTGAGGTGGCAAAGATCGCCGAGGCTATCGATATCGAGGTCATTCCGGGTGTGACTGCGCTCAGTGCTGCTGCTTCGCTTCTCGGCGCGCCTGTAGTTTCCGATTTTGCTGTAATCAGCCTGAGCGACCTCCTGACGCCGGCAAAGAGGATAGAGCGCAGGCTCAAGAGCGCTGCAGAGGCGGATTTTGTGATTGCTATTTATAACCCGAAGAGCAGGAATCGAAGGGAAAACTTCGGAAGGGCTATCGAGATTATTCGAAAATACAGGAACGATGAAACGCCTGCAGGAATCGTGAAAAACGCAACACGAAAAGGTGAAAAAGTTATTGTCACAACGCTTGGGAGGATAATGGAATACAATGATGAAATAGATATGAGCACGATTGTGCTTATAGGCAACAGCGAGTCGAGGCTGTGGGATAACAGGATAATAACGCCGAGAGGATACCAGAGAAAATATGAATACTGATTTTAGTGTCCTGCGATCCTTTGTTTCAGGAGAGTTTTTGACTTCAATCACCGCAAAGAACGCAGAGAACGCAAAGATAACGGTAACAACCAACTCAAAACGAACGCACAACGAACTCAGAGTTCGTACGAGTTCGTATCAGTTCGCTGTTAAAATGAAACTTTGTGAACATAGCGCATGGTATGGAAAAATACTAAAACCGCAATATAGAACACGGATGACACGGATTGGACGGATTTTCACGGATATTTTTAATCCGTGCAAATCCGTGTTATCCGTGCGCTCCGTGTTCTATCGCGTATGCTGCATGTGCGAATGCAGGTCAGGGTTGAAATATGACTACTGACCTTGGCGCGCGCACAAAGGAAGCAAGAGAGATAAGCGAAAGGAGCAGGGCAATCGTGCGTGGCATCGTGAAAGGCAACACGCCAGAGGACAGGATAAGGCAGCGCTGCGTGATAGCCACGGGCGACACCGCATTTGCAGACCTCATGAGGTTTAACAACGACGCTGTAAACGCAGGCATTGAGGCGATTAAAAGAGGCGCTACTATATTCACTGATATAAGAATGGCGCAGGTTGGGATTACAAAGCGCGGGCACAACTGTAAGGTGAAGTGCGTGCTTGATGCTGGAGGCGAGATAGCAGAAAAAACAGGCGCAACGAGGACATCGGCTGGCTTCATGGCGCTTGAAAAAGAGCTTAACGATGCGATTATCGTAATCGGTAATGCACCTTCGGCTGCGCTGACGGTTTGCAGGATGATAGAGCGCGGTCTTAAACCTGCGCTGCTTGTGGCTACGCCTGTGGGTTTTGTGAATGCTGCTGAATCAAAGGAGCGCGTGCGAAGCCTGAAAGTGCCTTCCATCACCTGCGTTGGGACGAGAGGAGGGACGCCTGTGGCTGTGGCGGTGGTGAACGAGCTTGTGGAGATGGCGGTTTCATGTGTCCATTTGTAAGCTGCTTACATCTCCAAAAATATCATTAATCAGCCTGCTGCAAGAGTTAAAAATGTCTTTCGCTGACATCAAAGCTTCCTCTGCGTCGCTTCGCCTGAAAATATCTGATGCAGTTTTCATCTGCGCCTCATAGCCATAAAGGGCTGGACCCCTTTTCTTGCTCAGGTCTTTTGATATTCGTATGAAATCTGGAATCTTTGATGAAAACCAGTCAGGGAATTTCTCTTTTACCATTTCAAGAGAATCGCCTACATCATGTTCTCTGGGATACTCTACTGCAATGCTTCTCAGTATTGCTTTTAAGCTCAATTCGACGCATTCCTGCGCCCTTCTTATCGTAATGGGGTAATCTTCATCATTAAATGCATCTTTACTCTCTTTGAGACATCTCCCTGCTCTTTTTATATAATCCTGAGCCATTAATTTGGTATTCATAAAGGGTTACGCCCCTTTATGACGTATAGGGTATGCTTTGCATACCCTTCTTTTGATAAAACTTTCGTAAAGTTTTTTCATAGCTCCACGGTTTCTCCCAGTTTCACCTCAGGTTTTAGTATCCAGAACCAGGAATCTTTCCGTTGTACTCTTTTAGCTCCCAGTTCTGCCAGTTTTTTATTCAGTTTATTGATTTCTTCCATCAGAATGCCTGTATCGTGGAGAATTATTACATCTGTTGTCAAGTCTAGAAGTATAGGAGGGTGGGCTTTTAACTCATCGGGAGCGAAAATTATTTCCTGGATATTCGGACGGCTTCCAAAGGCGCTTCTGAATTTTGCGTATTCATCCGTCTCAGAGAGTTTTTCTTCAGCATCGGCGATTAATTTGAATCTTTCCCCGAACGATAATTTTTCAGCGCCGCTCATAACGATTAAGACGTCTATGTCGCTTCCGGGAAATTTTGCTGTGCCTCTTGCAATAGACCCGAAAATGGCTGCGCTTAATAGCTTCTCTTTGAAATTTTCTTTTAAGATTGCAGCGTATCGGCTCAGAAGGTGATGTACGGTAGAGTCGATTTTAATTTTCTTTTCAAGCAAATCATCATGAAAGACTGCTTTCATTTTTACCTCTTATGCTTCGGCGTGATAATGTGTTTATTGCCTGTATAGTATATTAGAGTTCTGTGGAGAAGGTAAGAGCGCTGGATGCACCTTCCATCACCTGCGCGGGCACGAGAGGAGGGACGCCTGTGGCTGTGGCGGTGGTGAATGAGATGGTGGAGAGGGCTGTAGGAAGAGATTGTATCCTATGATAAGTTTACTTTATTATCGCATTAAGAAAGATTTATAAGAGTTGACGTTTATCGCAATTAAGATGGTGTTATCAATGAATATGTGTATTCTGTGGCAAAGAAAGTACAGGAGTAATAGTGTTAAGCAGGAATAGTGTCTCACAAACTGGTATCTGTAAAGATTGCTTAAAAGAACTAAACTCACAGAGGTAGAAGGAGATTATTCATTTGAGATTAAAATGGATAATGGAGGAAATATAATAAAAGTCTAATTTCCCATTAAAATAGTATTCAAGGTAGTTCAAATGGAAATCGAATTCATATCAGAGCTAAAAATCAAGCTTAAACAAAAATTCAAATATGACCTCTTAGCCATTGTGCTATTCGGCTCCATCGTCAAAGGCAACTTCACCAGCACTTCCGACATAGATGCACTTGTCGTTTGCGAAGCTCCCCTAAAAGACTGGAGAGCGCGAGATAAAATGATTCTGGAAAATCCCGGGAATGGCGGTGATATAAAGTGGTTGATATAGAACAAATCATCTCCGCTGCCCTGAAAAAGTGGGGCTCGCAGTTATCAGCAATAGCCATCTTTGGCTCTTTCGCACGCAGACAGGAATACAAAGACATAGATATTCTAATCGTTCTTGAAAAAATAGATAAAAACAGAATCGAAAGAATCGGGGACATTGCAGAAATAAAGCGCGTCCTGGATTTTCCAGCAGATATTCTGCTTTTTTCCAAGGAAGAGTGTCTCGACAACTTTAAGGGTCACAACCCTTTGTTCCTGGACATTGCAATCGAGGGCGAGATTATCTACGACAGTGGATTTCTTGGAAAATTGATAGATGATATCAGGCTTGAAATCAAGAAAAAGAAAATAAAGAAAGAATTTTCAAGATGGATATTTCCTGTGAAGGACAGAATACCCACGCCGCTTTCAGAAATCACAAACAAAGACTGGGCAAACTACTGGCTTGACGATGCGCAGAGAGATTTGTTAGCTGCTGAATATTTGTCGCATGAGAAGCTGTATGAAAGGGCAGTCTATCACTGCCAGCAGGCTGTGGAGAAAGCTGTTAAAGCTATCCTGATGTGCTTCGGTGCTTATGAGAAAACGCATTATGTAGCCAGTATTCTGAGAAAAGAAATAGCAAATAGGGACATAGAAGAATATTCTGAGGAACTAAATATAATCATGAGGATTGCCGAGGAATTAGAACCGCACGTATCTCTCTGCAGGTATCCCGGCATTTCCATGGGCAAGGTCTGGCTTCCCTCAAAAGAATACACAGAAGAAATTGCCAAAATAGCTCTCGAGGATACAAGGAAAGCGCTCCGAGCCTGTGGAGATTTTGTGAAATGGTGGTTTGAAAAATAAATTATTGATTTTGATGGTCAAAGATGTGGAGATTTAATGCAACAGACATCAGATTACATTTATGATAAAAGCCTGGAACTCATAAAAGCTGTTGTGCTCGATGCCTTTAGAGGAGAGGATGTGATGATTATGCTGTTTGGTTCAAGAGCAAGAGGAGACTTCGACAGGAGGTCTGATATTGACATCGGCATAATGCCAGGGAAAAAATATGACCAAAAAAAATTAACTCTTTTAAAAGAAAAACTCGAGAATATGAATATCCCTTATAAAATTGATATTGTCAATATTTCTAAAGTTTCAGATGTTTTCAGGGAGAAGGTACTGAAAGAAGGGAAGATATGGAAAAGCTGACAATTATAGCAGAAGACACCAAAAATGCACTGGGAACTTTACAAGAAATAATAGAAACCCCTTATTCCGTAATAGTCCGGGACGCAACCATACAGAGATTTGAGTATAGTTTTGAAATATTCTGGAAGTTTTTAAAAGAATACCTGAGAGTCAAAGAAGGGATAATATGCAATTCTCCGAAATCATGCTTCAGGGAAGCTTTTAATGTTAAATTGTTTACTGAAGAAGAAACGGTAACTGCCCTTGAGATGACTGACGACAGAAACCTCACGGCTCATACGTATCATGAAGAAGTGGCGGAGGAAATATACCGGAAAATTAAGGGTTACTATACACTTATGGACAGGGTATGTCGGAATCTTATTGAACCTTGAAAATATCGGCAAATGCAAATTCTGCCTATAGCATCAAAATGACGTTGTATAACTCAAGATAATTTTTATCTTTATAGCCT
>CAYSLW010000049.1:0-2702 GCA_964431955.1 uncultured Candidatus Methanoperedens sp.
AAGTATTCGCTTATGAATTTTTTTAATAACATTAGGAAATTAAAAAATAAACCTTTAATAGATGAAAGGGAACAGTTACAAACGAAACTTGAATCCATCAACAAATATATTGAAGATAAAGAAAAAAATAATACTATTTTAAAAGAAAAATTGAAAATATTTGATGAGGAATTCAATAAAGTAAGACCCTTATTGGAAGCTATAAAACAAAAAGAACGTAAAGAATGTTTAATACGAGAAAAGGAACAGTTACAGATCGAAAGTGAGAAATTCAAACTACAAAAAAAGCATATCGAAAGTGACAATGCGCCTTATGAAGTCAAGATTAAAATGATGGAAGAAGAGTTTAATAAAATAAAGGATATAAATAATTATCTTAATTGCGCCAAGCTATATAAAACCAATAAGATAGCAGTAGATAAGTATCCAACTTATTATCCATTTGGAAAAAATGCTAAAAAATATGGGTTATTAGGAAAGAGTTCATCTGAATTGCAGAGTATCATAGAAATTAAAGAAAATGAATTAAGACCGCTTAAGAACTTAGAAAATGAACTTAGATGCAGTATTGAAAAAGAAAAAGATTTACTAAATAAAAATAGTACACAGTATTTAAAATGCATAGAAAAAATATCCTCAAATGATAAACGTATTAACGAGATTGATTCCTTTCTAAGTTCAACTGAATTTCAGTTTATCAAAGAAATTGATGAAAATGAAATAATAGCTCTTAAAAATGAAGCTTTTTGATCTTAGAAATAAAAAATCATTAATAGATAAGCGTGTCAATGAAATTGATATTATTCTTAGTTCTTCTGATTTGCCGAAGCATCCAACTTATATTGGAGCATGAGATGTTAACTAAAAATGAAATTACAATTCTCTTAAAAAAAGAACTCCCTAATCTAAAAACCGCTTTCGGTGTCAAAAGAATCGGCATATTCGGTTCGTATTCAAAGGGAGTTCAAAAAGAAGACAGTGATGTGGATATAATCGTGGAATTTGAAAAGCCCATAGGCTTGAAATTCATTGAACTATCAGATTATATCGAAAAAGCCCTGGGAAAGAAAGTAGACATCCTGACTCCCGCAGGCATCAAGAGCATAAGAGTAAAAGAAGTCGCGGAAGATATTAGAAAGAGCATTGAATATGTCTAAAAGAGAAAAAATAGACCTTGAAAAAATAGTCAATGCCGTATTAAAAGAAATCAGCAGCATCGAGGCAATATACCTATTCGGCAGCATCGCAAAAGGAAAAGAGAACGAAAAAAGCGATTACGACATTGCGGTAATAGTAAAGGAATATCCAGAAAGGGATATGGATACAATATCCAGAATAAGGTACTCCCTTCTTGGAAAAATAAAAAGACCGCTTGAGATACTGCTCATTGGCATTGATGACCTTGAATATTCTTCTCCCTTCCTTTATGAAATATACCATGCCAGCAGGCTTCTCTATGGGACAGATATACTCCTCAGGTGTGAAAATGTTGTGAAGAACATAAGACCCATCATTGCGGAAGCGCCAGGCGCATTAAATCTGCGTTCATCTGCGTTTATCTGCGGTTCGTTTCTGGGGACTTAAAGCAATCATGTAAGCTGCACCCCTTCCGCCTGCGCCTACCGGATACTCTCAATAAAAATAGTCTATTTTGACAGGATAACAGGATTTACGGGATGAAAAATTATCCTGTCAATCCTGTCAATCCTGTCTGAAAAATTCGTTTTGAACCGGCTGCCATCCTGTCTTTGCGTCCTTTGCGCCCTCTGCGGTGAGCCTCAGGTTAATATCGCTTACCTCTTTCATCTCTTTTCCGCAGATATTGCATTTATGCATCATGTTCGAGCGCCTTCTTCTTCCCCTCCCATATCTTTTCGAGTTTATCCATGGTATCCTGGAACACTTCCTTTATCTTTTCCCTATTGCACAGGTCAATTTCTTTCCTGCACTCCGGGAATTTTTTCTCGCATCTATCTGCAAGCTCATAGCAATGTTTTTCAAGATCAGGCAGGTTTTTTTCAATGGCTGCTTTGATATCCAGGGTATCGATATCAAACCCGGCGCTGTTAACGATTGCAGGGATAAGCTGCTTCTGGATTGTCTTCAGCCGGGCGCATGGGTCCAAGGTCACCATTTAAGACACCACGAATGGAAAAATTCTTTCCCCAAGCGCCTGTCCCCACCAGTTTTTACTTCAGTTCTCATCTTCAAACCCTCTATATCTCACTACACATCTTGTAAAGTATAAGAGTTTTTAGTATAATTTATAGTTGACTCTTCAAATAGAATGATTAATATATCTTCCGCTCATTTTTCGGCTGATAAAAATGCCTGTAATCACATTATATTATGACGACCTCGAAGAACTCTCAGGAATTGATAAGGATACCATCATCCAGCGAATCCCCATGATGGGATGCGATATAGAACGAATCGAGGATGACCATGTGGATATCGAGTTCTTTCCCAATAGACCCGACCTTTACAGCACAGAGGGCGTGGCGCGAGCGCTGAAAGGATTTCTTGGCATCGAGACAGGGCTCCGGGATTTCAAAGTAACCCCTTCAGGCATCAAAATAACAAAAGATAAGGAAATTGAAAAAATCAGACCTTACCTTGCCTGCGCTGTAATTCGAGGCATGCATTTCAACTCAAGGAGCATCGAATCGCTGATGGCGCTGCAGGAATCCCTTCACTGGGCA